>JBAVMD010000454.1:0-6778 GCA_049689695.1 Chitinophagaceae bacterium
GCGTTCGACGATTCTGTGGCGCGTGTGCAGGCCAGGAAGGATTCCCTATTGGCCTTTCAGAAAAAAGATACCGTTGCTTTTAAATTGCCTGATTCTGTAGGTGGTTTTCAACGCGCTGGTTTTGTCGGTGAGCAATTGGTGACCGTTGAGAATGATGTAATGCAGGTGGCTTTTACCAGCAAAGGCGGACAGCCTAAATCGGTAACGCTTAAAAATTACAAGGATTATGGCGGCGGCCAGGTAGTGCTGTTGAACACTGCATTCGACCGGTTAAGCTATACCGTGAATACGGAAGCAAATACCCCTGCGCAAACAGGAGATCTTAATTTTCAGGCAGCCCCCGTTCAGAAAAATACCGATGGCTCACAGTTGATTGCTTTCCAGCTGGCAGGTACAGACGGCAGAACCATCACGCACCAATATGTAATACGGCCAGGCTCCTACCTGATGGACTTGAACGTACAGCTTTCAGGTGCCGACAGGTTGCTTAGCCAGGGAGCTATTAACCTGATATGGCAGACCCAGCCTATGAAGCACGAAAAAGACATTAAATATGAGCGTCAGCAATCACAGATAGGTTTTTACGAAGGCGGTGATTACGACTGGATATTCAGCAAGGCGCAAAGAAAATTTGAAGCGCCTGTACAATGGATCAGCGTAAAGCAACAGTTCTTCAATTCAACGCTGATAGCTAAGAACAATTTCAATAACGGCCAGGTAGAATGGGTGCAACTGCCCTCTGAAGATACCAGCAACCTTGTCACCAAGGCTACTGCCAACGTACAGATCACTACTACGCCTGCAAAGGAAACTACTATTCCGCTTCAATTGTATTATGGTCCTAACGACTATTATATTTTAAAGAATACAGCGCCGGACCTGGATAAGATGGTGAATCTCGGGCAGGGCTTTTACACGTTCGTGCGGCCCATCAACAAGTTCATTGTGATGCCCGTGTTCAATTTCTTTAAAAATTTCATTGCCAGTTACGGTATTGTAATTGCGCTGCTTACCATTTTTATCAGGCTGCTCACTTCACCATTGGTATATACCAGTTATCTGAGCGGCGCTAAAATGAAAGCATTGCGTCCGGAAATTGATAAGCTGAAAGCAAAATACGGAAGCGATCAGCAGCAGATAGGCATGGAGCAAATGAAATTATTCCGCGAAGCCGGGGTTAACCCGTTAGGAGGTTGTATACCGGCCTTGCTGCAGATACCTATTTTCTTTGCCCTATATAGCTTCTTTAATTCCAGCCTCGGGTTGAGGGGAGAGTCTTTCCTCTGGGCAGAAGACCTGTCGGCTTATGATTCGATACTTGATTTCGGATTTCATATTCCCTTGCTGGGCAGTCACCTTAGTTTGTTTACGCTTACTGCCGTGATCACCAGCTTCCTCATCTCTATTTACAACATGAACATGACGCCTGATCAAAGCAACCCGGCGCTCAAGTACATGCCTTATATTTTCCCTTTCATTCTTTTATTCATATTTAACAGCCTTCCCGCCGCGCTTACATGGTATTATACCGTTTCCAACGTTATTACGCTGGCATTGCAGTGGGTGATCCAGAATTATATCATCGATCACGATAAGATACTGGCCAAGCTGGAAGCCAATCGGAAAAAGCCAAAAACCAAATCGAAGTGGCAGGAAAGGCTGGAGCAGATGCAGCAAATGCAGGAAGCGCAACGCAAGGGTGGACAGCAGCAGCAACCGAAGAAGAAGTAAGATTAGCGTATCATTAAGCAACTGATTGAATCTTCTACCGGTCTATACTTCAAATACTTGATCATGAAACCAGTTAAGGGTCTTTTGTTCCTATTCCTCTCTTTCAGCCTGGCCGTTTCGGCCCTGGCACAGAGAAAGGTATCTGAAATGACCCTCATTTACGATGCGGTTGTTTCTACCGGCTCTGCCGATCCTAAATTAGCCGATGCCTTCGACGGGGCAACCACTACCGTTTACATCAGCGGGCCTATGAGCCGCCTTGAAATGGTGAGCGCATTGTTTACTTCCACAACCATTCACGATGCCAAGACCGGTTCTGCCGTAGTATTGCGCGAAGTGAGCGGGCAGAAACTACTGATCCGTCTGGCCCCTGAAGATTGGGCAGATAAGAACAAGCGTTACCAGGGCATCACTTTCACCAATACCACTGAAACCAAAGTGATAGCAGGGTATCCCTGTACGAAGGCCATTGCAAAAACAGCCGATGGCTCAACCTTTACGGTTTATTATACCAAAGACATTGTGCCTGAAAATAAGGAATACGATTACCAGTTCCGCTCCTTACAGGGATTGCCCCTGGAATATGAAATGGTGCGCGGTAATCTGAAAATAAAATACACGGTCTCCCAGATCAATCTCAATCCTGTTCTTGCATCAAAATTCGATATACCTAAATCAGGATATCGTGAGATGACCTACCAGGAAAGCAAGAATATCAGGATGTAATTGTAATCACGGATTGGAAGAAGGATTTAAGGATTACACGGATGAAGAATGGCTTCCTAATCCGTGTAATCCTTAAATCCTTCTTCCAATCCGTGATTATTTCTCCTGATACAAATGCAGATATCAAGGATAAATCCCTGATCATTTAATTAAACATGATGTAATGGAAAATCAGCGGTGCAGGTTGATCTTCACATCCACTACATTCAGATTGCTCTTAGTGCAATTCTTAGTAGCAGGAAGATTCATTTTGTACTTGTAAGGAAGAATAAAAGTAGTGTTGCCGCGCTGGTATGTTATAACAGAATTGAATGTTACAGCGTCTTTCTTCTTTTCCTGGTTGAAGAGTTGGCTGCCGCGATAAGTTGGACCTGATTTCAATGTAAATCCATTAGCCGTACGAATAGGAGTAAAGGCGCTGGTAGCAGGAATATTTTTTCCCTTGTTACCACCTCCACCGCCGCTGCTTGCGAAAGTCAGAATTGCCATTGCAGTCAATATAATGCAGATAGCTGACTTACGGGCTAAGGTCCTATATATCGTCCGGGGTTTTAACATTCGCTGTAAAGATAAACAAAGATTTTGTGAAAATTCAAACCGTCCGTCACAAATTTTAATAATGGTTTAACGTAAGACCGCCCATTTTGTTATATCTATCCGAAAATATTTTTTGGTTGTTAACATTGGTGGATATCAACGATCTAAAAAAACTTGGTCAAATGTGTTCTAAGCTTTAATTTTCAATAACCTTCAATACATGAGTTCAAATCCATCGCGTCAGAACCGGGAAGAAATCAGGGAATTGTTGAGGCAGTACCAGAATCTGCGGGCGGGCCGAAGTCATACTTTCCTTGATGAAGATTCTTTTGAAAAGATCATAGATCATTATGACGACCTGGAAGACCTTGCCCAGGCTATTGAAGCCGCCGAAAGGGGCATGGAACAGTATCCTTACTCCTCCATGTTGCTGATCAAAAAAGCCGACCTCTACATTGCCAGCCGCCGATACAGTGATTCTTTAGAGCTTCTGGAGCAGGCTGAGCTGCTGGACAGCGGCAACATCCATATTTATATTCTCAAAACAGATGCTTACCTGGCCCTCGATCAGCAGGAGAAAGCTGTGTCCCTTTTGGAGAATGCCCTTGAAATGTTTGAAGGAGAGGAGCGCATTGAGCTGCTGTTTGAGCTTGCCGATGTGTACGATGATTACGAAGAATTCGACAAAATATTCGATTGCCTCAAACTGATACTGGAACAGGACCCCGTGAACGAGGAAGCCCTTTACAAGATCTGTTTCTGGACCGATTTTACCGGCCGCAACGAAGAGAGCATACGGCTGCACCAGCAGATCATTGATGAATATCCTTATTGCGAGCTGGCCTGGTTTAACCTGGCCGCGGCCTTACAGGGTTTAAAACTGTACGAAAAAGCGATAGACGCCTATCAATATGCCCTTGCCATTGATGAAAAGTTCGATTATGCCTACCGCAACATGGGCGATGCCTACATCCGCCTGAGGAAATACCGGGAAGCCATTGAAGTGCTGGAAAAAGTGCTGGAGCTCTCCCGCCCTGAAGACGTGATCTATGAAGCGATAGGCCATTGCTACGACAGGATGCAGAACCATGCGCAGGCAAGGTTCTATTTCCGCAAGGCCTCGCACCTGAACCCTGAAGACAGCAAGCTGTATTATAGGATAGCGGGCACGTATATGAACGAGCACCAGTGGAACCAGGCCATCAAGCACCTGGAAACGGCCATGAACACGCATCCTAACCAGCCTGAATACAACCTGGCAATGGGTGAGTGTAAAATGCAACTGGGCGATTTCAGGCAGGCCATTCATTATTTCTCCAATGTGGTGCGCATGCGCCCGAAAAATATTTCCAGTTGGGAAGCCCTGATCCGCTGCCTGTTTACTGCAACTTATTACGACGAAGCCATGGAGCAGGTAAATGCGGCTATCCGCATTACCGACGGGCGCCCCGTATTTTTCTATTACCTCAGCGCGGTTTATTTTGCCCAGGGCAAAACAAAAGAGGGGCTGCTTCAGCTTGAGAAAGCACTTTCAAAAGCGCCTAAGCTGCTCAAAAAATTCATCGATCTCAATCCTTCCATTCTTCAGCATCAACAGGTTGTTGATGTGATAGCGAGGTATAAGCGTAATAAATCGTTCTAATTTGAAAATTAGCAAATGGCGCAATATGAAAATGAACGGCCCATTTTCACATTGCGCCATTTGCTAATCGGCTAATTGATAATACATCCCTATTTTTGCTGCGCTTAAATTCAAACAACCTGATGAATTTCAACCTTACTCAAATACCTGAACGGTATCAGAAGCGTCGTACCCGCGGTCTTACTATGGTGATGGACAAAGGCCTGAGTGTGGCTGAAGCTTCCAATTTCCTGAGTGTTTCTCATCCGCATGTAGATATAATAAAGCTCGGTTTCGGAACTTCTTTCGTTACGCCTAACCTGAAAGAGAAGCTGGAAGTGTACAAGTCTTACGACATTCCTGTTTACTTTGGCGGTACGCTGTTCGAAGCATTTCTCATACGCAACCAGTTTGAAGACTATATCAATGTCTGCCGTGAATTTGAAATTTCTTTCATGGAGGTGAGCGATGGGTCCATTAACATCCCTCATGCAGAAAAATGCGGTTACATTGAAAAGCTCACAAAACACGGCACGGTGTTGAGTGAAGTAGGCAGTAAAGATGCTGCGCATATCATTCCTCCCTACAAATGGATCGAACTTATGCGCGCCGAACTGAATGCAGGCGCCACTTATGTGATAGCTGAAGCGCGCGAGGCCGGCAACGTAGGTATTTACCGCGGCAGCGGTGAAGTTCGCGAAGGATTGGTGCAGGAGATACTTACACAGATACCGGAAGAAAAGATCCTTTGGGAAGCGCCTCAAAAATCGCAGCAGCTTTATTTCATTGAGCTGATCGGCTGCAATGTGAACCTGGGCAACATTGCTCCATCCGAAGTAATACCGCTGGAAGCAATGCGCATCGGTTTAAGAGGCGATACGTTCGATCTGTTCCTCGACAAAGAATCCATGCAATGAAAAGATATGGTTTGATAGGGTATCCATTGAGCCATTCTTTTTCGCAGAAGTATTTTACTGAAAAATTTACGAACGAAGGCATTGCGGATGCAGTGTATGAATTGTTCCCGATTGCTGCTATCAGTGAGCTGCCTCAATTGCTGGAAGCTCATCCCGATCTGCACGGGCTCAATGTAACGATCCCTTATAAACAACTCGTGCTTCCTTTTATTGATGATGCTTCTCATCTTCCGGAAGGGTTGATGGCCTGCAATTGCATTAAGATCGATAACAACAGGCTTACCGGGTTTAATACAGACGTAATTGGCTTCGAGCGAAGCTTTACTCCGCTGTTGCAGCCGCATCATACAAAAGCTTTGATCTTTGGAAGCGGGGGAGCGGCAGCTGCTGTTGCTTTTTGTTTAAAGCAATTGGGAATAGAATATAAAATTGTTAGCCGTACACTTGCTAAAAATGCGCACTTAACTTACGATGATGTTGATGAATCTGTAATAGCTGAACATCATGTGCTCATCAATACTACTCCACTGGGTCAATATCCAAATGTAGATGCTGCACCATCATTGCCCTATCATGCTTTAACCTCCAAGCATTACCTGTACGACCTTTTGTATAATCCTGCTAAAACTGTTTTTCTGCAGAGGGGGGATACGGGGGGTGCCATCATTAAGAACGGGCAGGAGATGCTGGTGATACAGGCGGAGGAGAGTTGGAGGATTTGGAATAGCTGATATTTTTTTAAACAAAGCGAGGGAACGCGGATTATCAGGATCTGTCAGGATTTATTAAGATTAGTTAATGTATTTATTTACTCTTTCACAATCTCCCTGAACAGATCCTAATAAATCCTAACCAATCCTAATAATCCGCGTTCCCCTTCTTCTAATTTCAAACCTCTAACTTTCGCCTAACCTCCTCCGGTACCGCCGCCGTTTTCCTTTTCTCATAATCAAAACAAACCATCCCGGTTTTTGCTGTTGCAACAAGCACTGTATTTTCTCCTGATCTTTTTTCAAGCTTATAAAATACATCAAACGAAATTTTACTGAACGATCCTGCGGCTACAGATGCTATCACCACATCGCCATAGAACAATTCATGTTTGAACTGAATACCCACATCGCTCATGATAATTCCCAATCCACCCAGATCGAGCTCGGTAAATCCATGGTGCCGCAGAAATTGCATTCGTGCTTCGTGTATAATGGTGAGGATGGTATCATTGCCTACATGACCGCCATAATTG
>JBAVMD010000455.1:0-3957 GCA_049689695.1 Chitinophagaceae bacterium
CATTAGGATTTACGCTGATAAGGGTAATAGACATCTTAATTGATAATTTTTAAATCTTCTTTGCTTATTTTAAAATCAGCGTAAATCCTAATGATCCTAATTATCCGCGTTCCCGGCTGTTAACCCCATAATAGATTTTAACTATAGAAACATAGAATTAATTGATTATAACTATACTCCTAATACCATAATTTTACGCCCCGGCCGGTATTCCCGGCAATTCCGATTGCAAGAACATAAACTTCACTAACATGGAAAAAGAATCAAAAGATATCAGTAAGTGTCCGTTTCATAATGGCAGTTTAAAACAAAATGTTGGCGGCGGTGGCACACGCAACCGCGATTGGTGGCCCAACCAATTAAAGTTGGGCATCCTGCGCCAGCACTCCTCTTTATCAAATCCCATGGGTGAAGATTTTAATTATGCGGAAGCTTTTAAAAGCCTTGACCTGGAAGCTGTAAAGCAGGACCTGCATGCACTCATGACCGACTCACAGGACTGGTGGCCGGCAGATTTTGGTCATTACGGCCCCTTATTTATTCGCATGGCATGGCATAGTGCAGGCACCTACCGCGTAGGCGATGGCCGTGGCGGCGGCGGCGCAGGACTGCAACGTTTTGCTCCGCTAAACAGCTGGCCCGATAACGTAAGCCTCGATAAGGCCCGCAGGCTGCTGTGGCCTATCAAACAAAAATATGGCCGCAACATTTCATGGGCTGACCTGATGATACTCGCAGGTAATGTTGCATTAGAATCGATGGGCTTTAAAACATTTGGCTTTGGGGGAGGACGTGCAGATGTATGGGAAGCTGATGAATCAGTATACTGGGGCTCAGAAAACAAATGGCTGGGCGGCGACCTGCGTTATGCGCATGGGTCCGAAGGGGTGCCGAAGGAACACGGCGTGTTAGTGTCAGACGACGATGCCGATGGCGATGTGCATTCCCGCAACCTGGAAAAACCGCTTGCTGCTGTGCAAATGGGTTTGATCTATGTGAACCCCGAAGGACCTGATGGAAATCCCGATCCCATTCTTGCCGCGAAAGACATTCGTGATACGTTCGGCCGCATGGCCATGGACGATGAAGAAACAGTTGCACTGATAGCGGGCGGACACAGTTTTGGCAAAACACATGGTGCAGCTCCTTCAAGCCATGTAGACAAAGAACCCGAAGCTTCAGAGATCGAGCTGCAGGGCTTTGGCTGGAGAAACAGTTTTGGTTCAGGCAAAGGAGCAGATACTATTACCAGCGGACTTGAAGTAACATGGACTAAAACGCCTACTCAATGGAGCAACAACTTTTTTGAGAACCTGTTTGGTTTTGATTGGGAGCTTTCAAAAAGTCCGGGTGGTGCGCAGCAGTGGGTCGCTAAAAATGCGGAGGGTATCATTCCCGATGCGTTTGATGCCTCAAAAAAGCGTTTGCCTACGATGCTTACTACCGATCTTTCTTTAAAGCTTGATCCTGCTTACGCAAAAATATCCAGGCGCTTCCTGGAAAACCCTGATGCATTTGCAGATGCTTTTGCACGTGCATGGTTTAAATTAACGCACCGCGATATGGGCCCGCGTGCACGCTACCTGGGCCCTGATGTGCCCCAGGAAGAACTGCTTTGGCAAGACCCTATTCCTGAAGTTGATCATGCATTGATTGATGAAAATGATATCGCAACACTGAAAGAAAAAATAGCGGCCTCCGGGTTAAGCGTAGCCGAACTGGTTTCTACAGCATGGGCTTCCGCTTCTACTTTCCGTGGTTCTGATAAACGCGGCGGCGCTAATGGCGCACGCATTCGCCTGGCCCCGCAAAAAGACTGGCGCGTAAACAATCCGGTGCAGTTGAAAAAAGTATTGAATACACTGGAAGGCATTCAGCAGGCATTTAATGGCGCAGAGTCTGGCGGGCAAAAAGTTTCGCTGGCAGACCTGATCGTACTGGCTGGATGTGCTGGCATTGAAAAAGCAGCGAAAGACGCAGGACATGCGATCAGCATTTCGTTTACACCTGGACGTATGGACGCTTCACAGGAACAAACCGATGTTGAATCATTCGGTTACCTGGAACCTGCTGCCGATGGTTTCCGCAATTACCGCAATTCAAAATTCCCTGCATCTACCGAAGAATTATTGATAGATAAGGCGCATTTGCTCACACTTACCGCGCCTGAGCTGACAGTATTAGTAGGAGGCATACGTGTACTGAACACCAATTACGATGGTTCAAAGCATGGTGTCTTCACTTCGAGACCAGGGCAACTGACCAATGATTTCTTTGTGAACCTGCTCGACATGAGCACTGCATGGAAAGCCATTGGCGAAGACAGGGAGCTTTATCTTGGCAGTGATCGCAATTCTGGTCAGCCGAAATGGACAGCAACCCGTGCAGATCTTGTGTTTGGTTCTAATTCAGAACTGAGAGCTATAGCAGAAGTATATGCAAGTGCAGATGCGCAGGAAAAGTTCGTGAAGGATTTTGCAGCGGCATGGGTTAAGGTGATGAATGCGGATAGGTTTGATGTGGGTTGATGATAAATTCCGAAGTGTATACAGATAACGGCCGCTTACAAAAGCGGCCGTTATGTTTTATAGGTAGTTCTTAACTTCAGCATTGCTAAATCGGTAATAAATGAAGACAAAGTCGTTATCCTTAAAAGTTTCGCCGGCCATCGGCACTGTATCAGCGGAATTGATAACGGGGCAAAAAAGCAAATGTGTTATGACACTCGCACATGGCGCCGGTGCGGGCATGGATCATTCTTTTATGGTGACGCTGGCTCAATTGCTGGCTGAAAAAGACATCGCTACTTTGCGTTTCAATTTTCCATTTACAGAAAACAAGAAAGGAAGGCCAGATACGCCTGTGGTTGCGCATCAAACCATAGAAGCAGCGATTTTGAAAGCGCAGAAACTCCTTCCCGGACTTCCTCTTTTTGCTGCAGGCAAATCTTTCGGGGGAAGAATGACTTCTCAATACATGGCCACAAAACCTGATGACGCAGTAAAAGGGATCATCTTCTATGGCTTTCCTTTACATCCACCGGGCAAGCCTTCTATTGACAGAGCGGACCATTTAAAAGATGTAACATCGCCCATGCTTTTTTTACAAGGCTCAAAAGATGAATTCGCTACATGGGATTTAATCACAAAAGTATGTTTATCGCTTCCGCATGCGGAACTAATAAAAATAGAGGGAGCGAATCATGGGTTTAAAGCTGGCAAGCGGGATATCATGAGTGAGCTTACAGCTTTAACAAACGAATGGATGGAGAATTCAGGTTTTGAATAACACCGTGATATTGATTTGGCTCAATTCTTCAAAAAACGTGAAAAACACCTATTGGTGTTTGAAAAAAAATCACTAATCTCGGTTACGCATACCCTTTATTGCCGTCCCTGGCCCATGCAATGAGCGCCTACGCAATCCCGTAGGTTATTTATATTTCCTAATCACCAATTAAACCTTAGTCTAATGGAAAAAGTACAATCTCCAGGTACAGAACAGACCGACAACACACAAGCATCAGCCGGCAGCTTTCAGTTCAGAACTCCCGCAAATATCCAGGACTTTTCAAACAGTCCAACAAAGCAAAACATGATGAACAGCCTATGGAGCAACAACCTGGATGGATTTATTCAGCAGGGCATGCTGAATAACCCATGGAATTCAACCAATACACCGTCTACAACAAACTATTATAACCCGGTTGACAACAATCCGCCCAGCAATGCAGCCAATATACGGTGGCAGGCATTTCCCGGAAGGTTGTCATTTAATTTTCCAAATGCAACACAGGACCAGTTAAATGAAATGGCCGATACCGGCCAGATGCCCGGGCAAATATCTGATAGTCCGTGCAGCACAAGCGGTCAGCAGGTTGCTTATTACCCTTATGGTCCGAGAGGCTGGCAGGATGAATATTGTGAATGGGCAGTTACACGGAATGCTGCAGGAAAA
>JBAVMD010000456.1:0-3841 GCA_049689695.1 Chitinophagaceae bacterium
CTTACTACACAGATAACTTATAGTAATCAAAACCTGAGAAGAGATCCGCTGTCAAATATATTAAGCCTTCCCCCGCTCGGGTTGCCGTATGATTCAAATGGAGTGATCAATCGCTTCTTCCTGCAAAACGACAACCGCATCAGCCCGCTGGCAGATGAAGTGAACGAATTCATTTCGCGGGATAATATCATTCGTACAAACATACTTGCCGGAGGGTTTATAGAATTAACACCTCTTAAAGGCTTGAGTTTCCGTTCCGGCCTCAGTGTTACATTGAACAACAGCAGGAGGGGAACTTACAATGATAAAAATTCCCTGGCGCAAGGCAGCACGAACGTATCCGTTGCTTCGCAAACAACGGGAATGAGCCGGTTTTTAGAGTGGGATAATGTTCTTACTTATACAAAAAGACTTAATGATCATTCACTCACAGCTACTGCAATCACCAGTTATTTAAGAAGTGATGATGATCAGCTTACCGCCTCAGGAAGCGGTCAGATCCTGGCTTCGCAAATATATTATGGTCTTCAGTCTACCAGCACTGCATTCACACGGAATATCTCATCTCCATTCGTGAGATGGACGAACGTGGCTTATGCGGGTCGCTTGAACTACAGCTACAAAGGGAAATACGTTTTGTATCTATCCGGCAGGTACGATGGCGCATCGAGATTGGGCCCTGATAATAAATGGGATTTCTTTCCCGCTGCAGGCATTGGCTGGAATATCAGCGACGAAAATTTCCTGAGCAAAGTTGATTTTATTGATAACCTGAAATTGCGGGCGACTTACGGTGTTTCTGGAAATTACAATATAGATGTCTACGGCACGCAGAGTGGTCTTACTTACAGCCCGAGAATGTCTTTTGGCGAAGTGCCTGCCCCGGCTTATTTATTCAATGCTACGATCGGTAACCCTGATATTGGCTGGGAGAAATCTTCTACCGTTAACGTTGGAATGGACTTCGCATTCCTGAAAAATCGCATTACCGGCAGTGTTGATGTGTTCGAGACCAAAACAACCGACATCCTTTATAAAAGAGCATTGCCGCAATCATCCGGTGTTACTGATGTATACGAGAACATCGCATCAACGCTCAACAAAGGGGTTGAAATAATGCTTTCGTCCATCAATGTTCGAAATAAAAATTTCATCTGGTCATCAACTTTCACTTTCACAAAGGTGAACCAGAAAATACTGGACATTGTAAATGATAAAGACGTTATCATCGATGAAAGAAACTCCTTGCTTGTTGGCCGGCCAATTACATCCTTTTACACATTTGTAAAAGAAGGTATCTGGCAGCAGGATGAGGCTGCAACAGCTGCAACTTTCCGGTATGGAAGCGCCACAGGAAATACTTTCAAACCCGGTGATATCAAGCTTAAAGATATTTCTGGTCCTAATGGAAAGCCCGATGGAATAATAGACGCTACTTATGATCGCACTTATGTTGGGTCAACAGTTCCGGACTGGATCGGCGGCTTGCAAAACACTTTCAGCTTTAAGGGATTTGACCTCGGCTTGTTTTTATTGTTCCGCTATGGCCAAACCATCAATGCAGAATTCCTGGGAAGGTATAATCCAGGTGGTCTTGGCAATGGCCCTGCCTTCATTAATTACTGGACACCTGAAAACCCTACCAATGATTTCCCGCGTCCGGTAAAGAACGGCCAACTCATCAACTATGCTGGTTACCAAATGTTGAATTTTATTGATGGCTCTTTCTTCAAAGTAAAAAACATTACACTTGGATATACTTTGCCTAAGAAAGCATCTGCACGGCTGGCAAGCGATAATATTCGCTTCTATGTAACAGGCTCCAATGTATTTACAGTTGCAAAAAGTAATTTGATCCAGGATTATGACCCCGAGCGTGAAGGAGCGGAATCATCGCCCATCGGCAGGCAATTTGTAGTAGGTATAAACCTTGGATTTTAATGCAAACAATTCAACCTTCAGATATGAAAAGCTTAAAATACATATTCAAATTCACGCTTGCAGCATTGCTGCTGGCAGGAGTTTATTCCTGTAATAAGCTTCAGGAATACAATCCTTCAAATGCTACCGCAGATGCTGCATGGAGCACGCCTGAGGGGTTCATCACTGCAGTAAATGCAGCATATTCCGAACAGCGCTCCTGGTACGGAAAAGAGGATGGATTCTTTATGTCTGAATCAGGCACTGATCTATGGTACAATCGCGATAAAAATACTTATGCCCGCCAGATGACCCAATATGATGGATTAACACCGGCCGACGGCAATCCGCATAAAGCCGCCTGGATTTTATTATGGAAGGGCATCAACCAGGCAAACGCAGCCATCAATCGTGTTGACCAGGCAGGGTTCACCAGCGAAGTGGAAAAAAATAAAAGATTGGGTGAAGTACGTTTTCTGCGTGCATTTTATTACTGGCATGTAGTGGAAACGTTTGGTGGTGTTATGTTGAGAACAACGGAAACACAATCGCCGGTGCTTACCGCCACGCGCAGTTCAGTTCCTGAATTTTATGACCTCATCATTTCCGATCTCGAATTTGCTGCGCAAAACCTGCCGGCAGATTGGGGTAATGAATACAGCCGTGCCGCTAAAAAATCTGCGCTCGGTTTTCTTGCAAGAGCATATTTATCGAGAGCTTATTATTCATCAGGCACAGAAGCTCAAACTTATTTTACCAAAGCACGTGACGTTGCAATGGATGTGATCAATCGAAAAGCTGAATTAAAAGTAAGCCTGTGGACCAACTACGCCGATCTTTTCAATCCTGCAAGAAACAAAGATTTAGGCAAAGCCAATGGCGAAGCGTTGTATGTGGTGAGCAATTCTACCAACCCCGGGTTAAATTATGACGACCAGGGAAACCGCTCATTTCATGTTTTCACGGAGCCTTATCCAGGAAAACCGGGATTGATACAAAGCCTCGTGTATGGTTTTGAAGGCAACCGCAGACTGATGCCAACACTTTCCCTGCTTAATTTTTATGATGAAACAAAAGACGCGAGATACGAAGCTTCTTTCCAGGAAGTATGGCTGGCAAACAGCACAACTAATTTTACATGGACAGCAGCGCTTGCAACTACCTACAACAAAGATGCAAGTGTTGTTGGTAAGGTAATTGCGCCTGGAGACACTGCCATGCTTATCACCAAACGACCAATACCTGATAAGCGGTTGCGTAAATATGTAGTATACGACAGGGAAGATGTATACAATGATAACGGAACAATCAAAACCGGCAATAATTACGTTCCATTGAATAAATTCAGGGATCCTGACAGGGCTACGCCGAGCACGCAGTCTGGTTCTAAAGACGTGATTGTAATGCGTCTGGCTGAAATGTATCTGATAGCCGCAGAAGCTGAATTTAAGCTTGGTAACAATGCTGCAGCAGCTACGCAAATAAATGTATTGAGAACAAGAGCTGCAAAGCCGGGTCAAACGGCGGCAATGCAGATCAGCGCAGCAGACATCAACGCAGATTTCATTCTTGCAGAACGCGCCAGGGAATTGGCCGGTGAATACATTAGGTGGTTTGATGTAAAGCGCATGAAGAACGGACAGAGCGGAGCAGAAAATTTTTCAACTTATATAAAAAGATTGAACCCGGATATTACCAAGGTACAGGACTTTCACCGGTTAAGACCTATACCGCTAGCCGAAATGCAGGCATTGCAGAATGCCGCCGAATTCGGCCAAAATCCAGGGTATTAAGTCTCTCTTAGCAAGCAGTCGTAGATGTAAAGGGGGAATGGTCATCATACCTTCCCTCTTTTTTTAAATTTAATGAATGAGAAGTACCATTTTTATATTGATAGCGGCCTTGTTAAGCAGTATGGGTT
>JBAVMD010000457.1:0-4957 GCA_049689695.1 Chitinophagaceae bacterium
GAATAATAGACATAGTTTTATTACCTGTTTTTAAGCAGGCGGCAAAAATAGGGGTTAAATTGGTTATCAACAAATTGTGGAAAATGGCCTGAAACTCAGCACTGTAGCGGCTTACCGATGTGGGAACCGTGATGAATGGTAAAAGGGAAAATAAAATTTTGAGCCCCTGAAGAATTCAGGATACGGCCCAAATATTTCTACACACAAGTAGGGTGTTGGAAAATTTTATTTCTGTGGAAAAAGCCTGTAGGCAATTTCCCCGGGACGGGGAAACATTGCTCCTAAGTTTACTTCGGGGTAGGACTAACGAGCGTTAGTGTGGGCAAACCTGAAGTTATCAGTACTCCTGCCAACACCAATAATCATTCTAAAAATGGAAAACTTATTCAGAAGCTAATTAATAACACCGGAGTTAATAAGTACAGTAAATGCAATACAGCAGCGGAGAGTTTATGTGGAAACTCATGGGGATATCGGCAAACAATGATCTGCCTGTAACTTTACCAAAAATCAGGGTGATTATTTTATACCCAAATTCACACCCGTAATAGTAATAGGGTTTTTTATAAATAATATAATTATTATAAATACTATGCCTGATATTAACATCGCCAGCGCAAAAAATAATCTTGCACAACAAGGTTTCCTGAATGTGCCGATTGATCCTACCTTAGACCTGTTCAGCGAAATTGAACGATTGAAAAAAGAAAAAAATGCCATCGTACTTGCGCACTACTACCAGGAGCCGGACATACAGGATGTTGCTGATTACATCGGGGATAGCCTTGGCCTCGCACAGCAGGCCGAAAAAACAAATGCTGATATGATCGTTTTTGCCGGGGTGCACTTCATGGCGGAAACAGCCAAGATACTTAACCCCACAAAAAAAGTAGTGATCCCGGACCTCAGGGCCGGCTGCTCTTTGTCAGATTCAGCTCCTCCCGTCTTGTTCAAGGCGTTTAAGGAAAAACACCCGCACCATGTGGTGATCTCGTACATCAACTGCTCCGCCGGCATAAAGGCCTTGAGCGATATCATTTGCACCAGCAGCAATGCGCCTTACATTGTTGAAAGTGTACCCAAAGACAAGCCGATCATTTTTGCGCCGGACAAAAACCTTGGTGCTTTCCTGATCAAAAAAACCGGCAGGGATATGCTCTTGTGGAATGGAAGCTGTATGGTGCATGAAATATTCAGCCGCGAAAAAATAACCAGGTTGAAGATGCGCCATCCCAATGCTAAAGTGATAGCGCACCCTGAATGCGAACAACCCGTACTGGACCTGGCAGATTTTATTGGGTCTACAACCGGCCTGCTGAAGTTCACAACAGAAGATCCCTCGAATGAATACATCGTTGCTACAGAAACCGGCATCCTTCACCAGATGCAAAAATCATCACCGCATAAAACGTTCATTGCAGCTCCGCCAAATAATAGCTGCGCCTGTAACGATTGCCCGCACATGAAGCTGAACACCCTGGAGAAATTATACCTGTGCATGGAATACGAAGAGCCCGCAATATTGATGGATGAAGATGTGATAAAGGCTGCACTTAAACCAATGCAGAGAATGCTGGAAATAAGCAAAAGCGCCGGGCTATAGGGATGGAGAAGAAATAACACGGATTATTTTTTGACTATTGATCGTTATAGTGCGTAGGATTTAAGGATTTCACGGATAGGAGATAATTTATTGCTTACGCATCTTGCTTCTTCCATCTGTGAAATCCTTAAATCCTTCCTCAAATCCGTGCTTTTCATCTTAAATTCAATCCAAATCCCTACATTTAGGACAGTGAAAAAGGGAGGTGTTATGATCTATATACGATGCGCCATTTTCAGTTTAATCGTGCTTATTTCAGGAAGTGCATGGGGTCAGTCTGACTGGAGATCCGAGATCGACCAGCTCATCCAGCAGGCAGACAGTCTTTCGCTTAAATCCCAAAAAACATTTTCTCTGTTAAAGCCTTATCACCAGGATAAGGATATTCGCGAGAACTGGTATTATACCACCAGGAATGGCCGCGTGGTAATATTCGAGATACAGTACGTGATAGATTCCAGCGAGTTCTCTGAAATTTATTACATACACAAGGGTAGACTTATCTGCATGGAGCAATATGAAGCGCCTTACCTTTCCGTATACGCCGATCAGCTTAAGCGCGGTGAATCTTATTTCTTTCTCGATAATTCATTGAAGCAATATGTTACCACCGGTAACGGCAGGCGTTCTCCGGGAATCTGGGGTACATCGATAGAATCGATGTCTAAATTCAATCAACGCTTTGCTGAGCTGCAACGTCATATTTCTTACCTGAGGTAAAGAGGCTTCGCCTTCTTCGGGTCAGGGGTTGCTGGGATTTAAAAAGGCGAAGCCTCTGTTCGCGGGCTCTCTCACATAATTATGTGGTTTTACAAAATGTTCTGGCAAATACGTCTGCTCCCTGCTATTTTTGATAGAATAACCGTCCTGCCTTGATTTCCCGCATCTGCTATACCATGTTTTTTTTAAGCGCCTGCTTCGTTGCTTCAGCGCAGGAAAGGCAGTATGTATTTACTCATTTTACGGTAAAAGAAGGGCTTGCCTCAAACCACGTTTACAGCATTCTGCAGGATAAAAAAGGCTTTATCTGGCTGGGCACTGCAGATGGCCTGCAGCGGTACGATGGCAGGAAGGTCATTTCATTCAGGGCGGCTCCCTGGGATACTGCCTTTATTCCAACGGAAAGTATAATACAGTTAAAGCTTGATAAAAAGAACCGGTTCTGGGTACGCACTGCCAGAGAGGTGGGCATTTTTGATCCGGCCACTTTTGCTTATAAAAGAATCCCGCTTGATGTTTCGAGGCAAGACCTTGACAGATCTGAAATGAGTTTGTGGGAGGACCATGAAGGAACAATTTTTCTCTCCCTTACCAGGGCAGGCGTATTGGTTTATAAAGACAACATGCGCGCTTTTGTTAAGGATACATCTGTTATTAATTCACCCGCAAACGCATACGTTGCCAGTATTCAGCAGGACCCCGATGGTAATTACTGGATGGCAAGTTCTGTAGGCCTTGCACTGTTTGACCGCAAAAGTAAAAAGCTGTACACGCGTCTGAATAATCCGTTACGCCATCCTGTATTGGAGAATGAAATAATCAATCAACCCGTTACCACGCTTTTGATAGATAATGAGTGGCGTATGTGGATAGGCAACTGGAAACTCCCTGATAATGGTGAAATATTCAATATCTATGATCTTAAGCGCAACAGGATCAGTTCAGCAATAACCGTAAACGCCAAAAGAGATAAATACCACGAGCTGCATTTTTTCATAAAGCAGAATAATGGAAAAGTATGGGCTTACGGGCTCAATATATTTGCAGAGCTGAGCGAATCCGGCAATAAGCTCAATGAGATTTATAACGAGCATCCCGATCATTACGGCATCCGGTACGATATTGTGAATTGCTTTTACGAAGATCGCGAACATAATATCTGGCTGGGCACAGATCAGGGAGTTTATGTTTTTAATCCTAATGAGCAACGATTTAACAGCATCAGCCTTTCACAGGAAAATTTGAATGAACGCAGAGAAGAGCGTTCATATACTTCTTTCCTTCACTTGCGCAATGGAGATATTCTTTCGGCCTCGTGGGGGCAGGGCACAAATGTGTACGATAATAATTTCAGGTTAAAAAGCACAAGATATCCCGGCAATATTCCCGAAGACGCGAATTATTTCATGACGTGGAGTTTGCTGCAACATAGTGAAAACGGTAAGGTCTGGATGGGTTGCCAGGCGGGCAGGCTGATGGTGCACGATCCCGTTCGCAAAACCACGCGCTTTCTCAATCACCCAATATTTAATATACGCACTATCAGGACCATGATAGAGGACAAGGATGGTAACATCTGGCTTGGCACTCAACATGGACGATTGATAAAATGGGACGCGGCCAAAGGAGCGAATGATCTTGAAGCAGGTTTTGAGCTGGTGCGAACGTTCAGTTCAAATATTTATAAGATAAAGCAGGATGATAATGGCCTGTTGTGGATAGGGTCGAATGTAGAAGGGCTTACAGTAATGGATGTGGCAGGACGAGAGGTTGCGCAGTACAACACCAAAGGTGGGCCAGGCAAATCGCTATACAGGAATGTTGTTACCGATATTCTTTTTTACAACGATAGTACGGTTGCCATCTGCGCTACCGTGCTCAGTATGCTCAATAAAAAAACGGGTGAGATCAAACACATCACCACCGAAGAGGGATTGCCCGGCAACAATGCCAATACAATGCAGAAAGACCGCGATGGCAATCTTTGGATCGGGCTCATTAATGGATTGTGCAGGTACAACATCCGTAAAAATATCTTTACGCTGTTTTCAACAAAAGACGGTATAGTCCGGAATGAATTTAGTAACGGGGGCAGTTATGCGCTGCGCGATGGCAGGCTTATATTCAGCAACCCGCATGATTTTGTTTATTTCAATCCGCAGCAGATACTTTCATCGGCAACTCCGCCAGATGTAAGCATTACCGATTTCAAAATATTCAATACCTATCTGCCGCCGGATTCTATCACGCAATTGGAAAAAGTGGTATTGCCGCATAACCAGAATTCCATCACCATTGAATATGCCGCTCTTAGCTTTTTGCAGAAAGACAAAATGGTCTATTACGCAAAAATGGAACCGATTGATAAAGGCTGGACCCGCATTGATCGCTACAATGTTTCCAATTACACGCTGCTGCCGCCGGGCGATTATACTTTTAAAGTAAGATGCGAGAACGGAGATGGTATTCCATCGCGCCATGTTACCTCGCTTCGCATTTATATAAGGCCTCCGTTCTGGCAACAGGAATGGTTTATCATGCTGGGCATTTTTGCCCTGGCCGGAATTATTTACCTGGCGCATCGCATGCGCATACGGCAACTGATGCAAATGGAAAAAGTGCGCGGGCGTATTG
>JBAVMD010000458.1:0-2212 GCA_049689695.1 Chitinophagaceae bacterium
GCATTATCATGAGTGACATAAAATCCATCGCCGGTAACTATCTTGAAAGTGCTACGAAGCTACAAGAAAATTCCATAAAATATATTGTTGGACTATCAATATTAGTACTGTTCTGTTGGGTATTTGCGGAAAAAGTTTTTCAAAGAACTAAAATTGACGCCATTCGTCTCAATAAACTTGAAGAAAAAATTGATTCGCTCAAGCTGACTTTATCGTTAAGTAACGATGCGCATCAATCCCAATCATATAATTCTTTAAAAGAGACTGCTAAAGTTCAGGATTCAATAGATGCTAATACGTATAAGGCAATAGAAGAAAATATTCCGCAAGTCTTCAGACTACTACTAAGACATGCTACAAAAAAACCCTTTGGAATATTATTAACGGCCGTCACCATCTTATCCTTTTTAATCTATCTTTTTACGCTTCGAAGACGTTATTTAAGACGTTTGGCTATAGGTCTAAGGATCTTAAAAGAGGAAGGCGGTTATAATAGGGTTTATGATTATAATATCTCGTTGCCTTTTTGGTCTTTCCCTCTTTTTGACAAAAGTACAAATGGAGTAACAAAAGATGATTTAATTGTAATCGGCGGCGCCCGGGAAAATAAACGTAGCTATTACTTTAGTGTGCTCATCCTACTTCTATGCCTTTTGTTTATTCAAGTAAGGCTTTATTATATTTCGCTAGTACTTAATTCATATAGCCTGAACTGGATTTTTGTAATTCAGGCAATTGCATTATTTCTATCAGTCGGGATAATTATTGTTTGGTTTCTTCCTGCTTTTTTTACAGATTCTTATAACAACGAGCAAGTAACTCATCCATATACCCGCAGAAACTTCATTACTGTGTCATCTTTATTTGCCACAGGGTTATTGCTGGGTCTGTTTTCACATTCTTTAAGTAAAGTGATAACAGCCAATATGCTAAAACCACGGTTCCTAGTCAAGCATAAAACAAAGAAGCTCAGTAATTGCAGGATTATTGAATTAATGGCAATTGAAAAATTGAAAACCGGTGATTTAGTCAAAGCCGCAGATGTTCTCTATAATACCCTTATGGACAAGAAGAATTTTCGCCTTCTCGAAAACTATACCCGCTTATTTGATTTGCTAATTATTGTATGTTATAGAAATAAGGAAGTTTATGATACGAAATTTAGAAAGATTATTTCTCTGGCGAAGAAGACAAACCATAAAGTATTGGTAGCAAGGTCAAGAGAGTGGGAAAAAGCATCCAGAAAAAAAATAAAAGCGATAGCAAGTAGAGACCGTTGGGATAAGATTCCGATATAGTATGTATGTTAACGTAGACTAGTCCCCTTTAGGGGGAAAGAGTAGGGGTTCGAATCCCCTCATATTATATCTTATACTAAAAGTGAAAAAAAGTTCAAATTAACCTCCTTGGCAACATCGTTACCCGAATTTCGAACGACATTAACAATAAGTAGTGAATCGCTTATTATAGTTTTTTAAAAATCCAACGATAAATTCTTCGAACTAAAAAGCTTTCAACTCCAACGACTTGAAGGTTTTTTAAATTTTTCTGCGGACTGCGTCCGCCGTAGCTCGCCGGGCGGAGAAGCAAGGTTTTATTTTCGAGTGAAGCTCGCCTACGCTAATCCCGATAGCTATCTGGACGGCGAGCGAAGGCGGGGTGGAGGGGACAGAGTTCGAACTTTTTAATCACCGATTTGCTAAGAATTAACGACTTTATCTAACAATTCCACCTATTAGATTAAGTTGCTTTAACCGTCTCCTAATTACATAGTCGACGTGATCTCTTATTCAAGTTTGCCTTGATAGTCAGTATTATTTGGACAAGAAACTTCGTATATTACTCTTAGCAGCCATTCACCGTCAACTTTCTATAATGAAACACGTTTACCTTCTAATTCAAGGAATTTTCTTATCGCATTTCGTTTTTGCCCAAAAGGATGACCAGTTGCTGCGGCAATTAGAGTATGAGTGGCTGCGGGCTGAGTTCAGAAACGATACGGCAATGATTGCGAAAATGATGGACGAGACATTTATAGCTATTGGAGCAAAAAAGGTTTCGTCAAAACAAGAAGAACTCGATGGAATTTATAAAAACATGAGCCAGCGAATAAAAGACGGACACGTTGTAGATTCCTTATATTTTGAGGACGTCATAACAAGGTTCTATGGTAATACCGCCATTATCACTTTTGTAAGTGTAACAAAAGGTA
>JBAVMD010000459.1:0-7487 GCA_049689695.1 Chitinophagaceae bacterium
ATTGGTAACTACCGGTGCGCTCATCACCAGCTACAATCAACCGTTTCAGCAAAATGATGGGGTGGGCCGGCAATACAACGGTAATGGTAACCTGAAATTGGTATTGCAGGAACCTTTGACTAAAAAAGCACGCTCTTACAAAGCCATTGCTTCAGTTCGGCAATTGTATACCGGGGATAGCATCATTCCCGTAAAAGGAAATGTGATTCTTTATTTCAGTCCCGATATACAACCAGGCCTGCTTTCTTACGGTTCAACCATCCTAATAAATAAACGGCTTCAACCCGTGAAAAGTTCGGGCAATCCCGGGGCATTCGATTACCAGCGCTACTGCAGTTTTCAAAACATTGCCCACCAGGTATATCTCACACCAAATGATTTTACTGTAACCGGCGCGGTTGAAACACGGGTATTAAAAAAACTGGTTTTTCAATGCAGGCAAAGAGTGATTGATATATTGCGCACGTATATCAGGGGCGAGCAGGAAGCCGCACTCGCAGAAGCTTTGCTGATCGGTTATAAAGATGATGTAGATAAAGAGTTTGTGCAGGCATACTCTAACACAGGCGTTGTACACATTATAGCTGTATCGGGCCTTCATCTGGGCATTATTTACTGGTTATTGAGCCTCATGATGAAACCTCTTGCAAAAAAGCGCTCCCTGAAATGGGCAAGCGTGGTATTCATCCTTGCGGGATTATGGCTGTTCAGTTTATTGGCTGGCGCCGGTCCATCAGTGATACGCTCGGCTGTAATGTTCAGCTTTATCGTTATAGGGAATGCATTTTCAAAACGCAGCTCCATTTACAACAACCTGGCCGCCTCAGCTTTTCTTTTATTATGCTGGAACCCCTTCTGGCTGTGGGATGTAGGCTTTCAATTATCCTACGCGGCTGTGTTGAGCATAGTACTTTTTTTCAGGCCGGTGTATAACATGCTGTATGTAAAGAACAAACTGCCAGATGCCATCTGGAAGCTGAACGCTGTAACGTTGTCCGCGCAGGTGCTTACCGTGCCGCTCTGCCTCTATCATTTTCACCAGTTCCCAAACTTCTTCCTGTTGGCGAACCTGGTGGCAGTTCCGCTTTCAAGTCTTCTGCTGATTGGTGAGATCGTACTGTGCCTGTTTGCTTTTGTGCCTTTGCTTGCGGAATGGACGGGCATCTTCTTATATTATGCAATAAAGCTGCTGAATATTTTTATTGAAAATATAAATGCCCTGCCATTTGCATCGTGGAATCATCTGCTGATAAATCTTCCACAAACTTTAATACTGCTGGGTTTTATTGCTGCTGTTGCATATTGGCTTACTTACAGCAACAAGACCGCCTTGTTCACTTCATTATTATTAATGAGCGTTTTTATGTTGTTGAGGTCTGATTCATTTATTACAGCTTCTTCGCAACGCAAGCTGATAATTTATAATGTTCCGGGAAAATCCGCAATGGATTTTGTGGATGGTCGCAATTACTATTTTGCGGGCGACGCAATTGTTCAGACCGATGCATTCCTTAGCAGGTTTCACCTGGAGCCATCGCGCATCCTTCACAGAATAAATAATGCATCATCTCTAAACGGCCTGGTTGGCAAAGGCCCTTTCTTTTCGTTTTATGGAAAGCGTATTCTTGTATTGGATAAAAACCGCCCGCTGAATATTCGGGAAAGGCTTTCAATTGACCTGCTCATACTTTCGCATAACCCGCCGCATGTCAAAAAATTGCTTACTCATATCTCTGTAAAACAAGTGGTGGCAGATGCCAGCAACAGCTTTCGCAATACTAAGGAATGGCAACTTGCCTGTAAGGATATGCACATAGGTTTCCACAACGTGACTGAAAGCGGCGCTTTTATACTGAACCTGAAGCCTGCGGCTTTCCGTAATAATTGATTTTAACGTAGGTTTGCGCCTTCTCTTTCGATTTGCCTGCCTTTCAAGGATTGTATATGAATAAAAAGATCCGTTCTGCACTCATTTCCGTTTTTTATAAAGACGGCCTGGAGAATATTGTACACCAGCTTCATGCCGCAGGTATTGTTATTTACAGTACTGGCGGTACCCAGCAGTTTATTGAAAAACTGGGAGTACCTGTGGTGCCGGTTGAACAGCTCACTACATATCCTTCTATTTTAGGCGGACGCGTTAAAACCTTGCACCCTGCTGTATTTGGAGGCATACTGGGAAGACGGGATAATGAAACCGATGTGCAGGAAATGAAGCAATTCAATATTCCCGAAATTGATCTCGTGATCGTAGATCTCTACCCTTTTGAGGAAACGGTGGCAAGCACCTCAGATGAAAAAGCAATTATTGAAAAAATAGATGTGGGCGGCCCATCTATGATCAGGGGTGCAGCAAAAAACTTTAAAGATGTGGTGGTAATAGCTGCTAAAGCTGATTATCCTCAGCTGGAACAATTGCTTGCAGAACATCAATGCGAAACCACGATCGAACAAAGAAAGCAGTTTGCTGCAAAAGCTTTCGAGATCTGCGCACACTATGATATAGCTATTGCAAAATTTTTCAACCCATCGTCGCCACAATACTTTTTTGAATCGGTTACCAATCCCAAATCACTCCGGTACGGTGAGAACCCGCATCAGCAAGCCGTATTTTATGGCAATGCCAATGAGCTGTTCACCCAACTGCACGGAAAGGAACTTTCTTACAATAACCTGGTAGATCTGGATGCTGCTCTGCAGCTTATCAATGAATTTTCAACCACAGGCAATGAAATAACATTTGGCATCATTAAACATACCAATGTATGTGGCATTGCTTCCCGCGCTTCTGTAACAGAAGCCTGGAAAGATGCCTTAGCCGGCGATCCCGAAAGCGCGTTTGGCGGTGTACTGGTATGCAACGGCACCATTGATCAATCAACAGCCAATGCTATCAACGAGATATTTTTTGAAGTGCTGGTAGCGCCTGCTTTTAGTGAAGATGCATTGGCTATTCTGCAACAAAAAAAGAACCGCATACTGCTGCAGCAGAAGCAACAAATCAATACTCGCAATCAATACCGTTCCCTGCTTAATGGCACGCTTACACAGGATGCAGATATCGGCAATTATAATGTGTGGAAGGAGACCGGTGGCCGCAATTGCACTGAAGAAGAGAAAACAGACCTTGTATTTGCAAACATTGTGTGCAAGCACCTTAAAAGCAATGCTATTGCACTTGTACGTAATAAGCAACTGGTTGGAAAAGGATGCGGGCAAACCAGCCGTATCGATGCATTGCGTCACGCCATCGAAAAAGCAAAGCAATTCCAGTTTGATCTGAACGGCGCTGTAATGGCGAGCGATGCTTTTTTTCCTTTTAATGATTGTGTTAAGCTGGGACATGAGGCTGGCATCAGCGCATTCATACAACCCGGAGGCTCTGTACGTGATAAAGATTCAATAGAATATTGCAAACAGCACAACCTTGCGATGGTGTTAACAGAACAGCGGCATTTCAGACATTGATAAATTATTTATTATTTGTTGTTGACTGGCAGAGAGTAAAAAAATAATCAGTAATAAATAATTAATAATTCAAACAATGATTGACCCAAGTCAAACACATTTCCCTGGCAGAAAAGGCAAAGCTTTGCTGGCGCTGTCCATGGTATGTTTTTTCTGGGGCACTACCTGGATAGCTTCTAAAGAAGGTGTAAGACATATGCCCGCCTTGCAACTGGTAGGCATCAGGCAATTTCTCGGAGGTATTTTTTACGTGATGTTTTTTCTTGGCAAAGGCCGTGCATTGCCGCGAGGCAGGGAATGGCTGCCGGTGTTAACCCTGAGCTTACTGAATTTCATATTGAGTAATGGCTTGTCTACCTGGGCCGTAAAATTCATTTCTGCGGGGCTGGGTTCTATCATTGCAGCCATCTTTCCATTATGGATCGTCATCATCGGGCTATTCACCTCAAAATCCAAATTGTCTGCAAAAGCAGTCGCAGGATTGCTACTGGGATTTACCGGGGTATGCGTGATCTTTTATGATCACCTGCATGATTTTTTCAACAGTGATTTCCGCTTCGGCATATTGCTATCCCTCGGTGCTACATTGTCGTGGGCATTCGGCACTTTGTATACTAAAAAACAGGCGGTGCAATTCAATCCTTACTTCAGCCTGGGGCTGCAGATGGTTATTTCAGGCATTGTGGTGTATAGTATTTCAACCGCTTCGGGGCTGAATATTCCTTTACAGGATATTCCCTGGCAATCGTGGGCATACATTGCTTACCTGGTAGCATTCGGTTCTTTGTTTTCATTTGCGTGCTACCTGTATGCGCTGCAGAATCTTCCAACCGCGCAGGTATCCATTTACGCATACATCAACCCGGTAGTAGCCGTAATGATCGGCACACTCTTCTTCGATGAAAAATTCACCATCTACATTGCAATAGGCGGGGCAATTACTTTAATGGGAGTTTACCTGGTGAATGAAGCGTTTAGGACTAAGAAGCTAGTAGGAAATGGGAAGTAGTTAGTAGGAAAACATTTTCCTGTTCGACAATTCCCAATCCCTATTTGCTATTCCCTACTCGCCACTCGCCCTACGCATCCCAATACACCTCATCCTTCAAAAATATCTCGTACACTTCCCGCCAGCCTTTGAACATGGGAGAAGTTCCTAAGAAGTTGTTGTGCCAGATGGTGATCATCATTCCATTCACCTGCCTTATGTATTGATAATATCGCATCAGTTCTGCCAGCGCCAGGTGAGGGGGCAGTTTCTCTTCATAAAATGCATTGGCATCCATAAAACAGAAAGGGAATATCATTAATCCTGTTTCTTCATCTTTCTCAACATCATACCAGTAAAATGAAGAAGCAACCGATGCACGAAAACCATTCACGGTGCCGTATCCCATCGAAAAATCCTTCTCTATGCCGGCAGCAATAAGGTACCGGTATGTTTCGGGCAAATTAAGCCGAATGAAATGCTGGCGGCTGTGCCTGATAGCATCGTTTGTTATAAATTCAAGCCACCCGATCTCTTCTTTTAAAAGCTTGCGGTTATCGCCGCTTTGCCAGCTGGGGTGTATGCCTACAGTGCCTTTTTCGGAATGGTATTGTATAAGTTCCTGCATCGCCTTTTTAGAAGGCGGTATATTCTTATCGTATTTCCTGCGACGTTCTGCTACGAGAAAAAAATAATATGGCTTAACGCGGCAATACAAATGCAATGCATCGAGCCATTCGTATGAATCAAATGGGTCCCGTCTCTTTTTACTAAGCACGGCTATCCGTTCTTTTATACCAGACCAATCATTTTTCAGAATGGATCTTACGGCGCCTCCTGCATTGCGCGCAAAACCCTTGTGCCGGTAACTCCATGCAATATCGATATCATAGGTAGGAATGAATTTAAAATTTCGCCTGCTGAAAACTGCATCAGGATAAACCCGTTTCAAGGCAATTTTAAAATCTTCAAACCAATAATTTATCAATGGAATGTTCAGGAATTTCTCCTTCCATGCAAGAGATTGTGTATGATCATACCGGCCATACGCATCTTTCTGATGGGGCAGGTATTCTTCGTACCTGCTGATAAGATAAAATACGGCAGAAAAAATATCGAATCCAAAATCACTGTCGGTTGCCTTGAAAAAAGCCTTGCGCCTATTTAATTCAAAACAACTGGTATCCTGCTCCCGTATATCGTTCTCAAATAGCAGGCTGTGTGGCTGCAGGTTAAACACCTGCTTCATTTTTTCATTTGTGTAATTGATCCTGGCGCCGGAGTATTGCTGAAATATTGCGGGATCGTTTGTAAGTTGAATAGGTTCATTGTACAACTCCCTGCCAATGAACCCGGCTACATAACGGAGACGGTTAGTAATATGTTTTGAGAACAACAGCATCAGGAAGCGCGCTTTCTTTCTTTCCACTGCTCATTAAAACTCTTTGCAGGGAAATCAAGCTTGCCTCTGTGCGCAGTCCATCCTTTCACCAATGTATTCACCACCCACTCTTTCATTTTCTTATTGCCCATGTTCATCCACTTCCTGTTGAGCATACCGCGCTTCCACATTTTCCAGCCGATGTTTTCCGCCATGGCGCGTTCGCCCTGCTGCACAGCTTCGTGCCTGTTCTCCAGCAAAAGCTCATGAAGGTTGATCTTAACCGCGCAAACCTCCGTGCAATTGCCGCATAAAGAAGATGCATAGCTCAGGTGTTTCCAATCTCCCATCTCTCGCAAATGAGGAGTGATCACTGCGCCAATAGGCCCGCTGTAAGTTGTGCCATAAGTATGTCCGCCTATGTTCTTATAAACCGGACATGCATTAAGGCAGGCGCCGCAACGAATACAGTAAAGGCTTTCCCGCCCTTTGGGATTAGCAAGAATATTAGTTCGGCCATTGTCGAGCAGTATCACATACATTTCATCAGGACCGTCCGGCTCACCTGTTTGTTTAGGACCGGTAACAATAGAATTATAAACCGTAATGCGCTGCCCTGTTCCGTAAGTGGCAAGCAAAGGCCAGAACAAAGCCAGGTCGTTCAGTGAAGGAATCACTTTTTCAAGGCCGGAAATAACTATATGTGTTTTTGGAAATGCGCAGCTTAACCGGGCATTGCCCTCATTTTCTGTAACAGCTATCGCGCCGGCATCTGCAATAATGAAATTAGCGCCTGTGATGCCGATCTCTGCCTGCGCATATTTTTCGCGAAGCTTTTCCCTGGCCACCAGCGTTAATTCTTCCGGGGATAAATTAAGGGGTGTTCCCAGCTTTTCATGAAAAAGCTTGGCTACGTCTTCCTTGCTCTTGTGCATGGCAGGCGTAACAATGTGATATGGCGGCTCTTCATCAAGTTGCTGGATGTATTCGCCAAGATCGGTTTCCACGCTTTCAATTCCCTGCTCGTGCAGAAAATCGTTCAGCTTTATTTCTTCCGTCACCATGCTCTTGCTTTTTACAATGGTGCGGCAGTTCTTTTCAAGACAGATCTTTTTTACCTCCGCCAATGCTTGGGCTGCATTTTCGGCCCAGATCACTTTTGCCCCTCTCCTGCTGATAACAGCTTCAAATTCCTCAAGCATTTTATCGAGGGATTCCAATGCTTTCCATTTCAGGTTCTTGGCTTTCTTTCTTGCCAGCTCCAGGTCTGCAAACTGTTCTTTGCCCTGGGGAACAACAGCATTGTATTTACTGATGTTGAAATTGATCTTGCGGCGATGATCCAGGTCAGCAGCTTTTACAGTGCTTTTGGCAATGAAGGTGGAGGCTTTGTCGGACATGATACAAATGTAAAGAAACAGTTGGAGGTTGGAAGTTCGAAGTTGGCTGTTCTTGCAGGCACGCAAGAACAGCCAACCTCCAACAAAAAAGCGGGGCTCATTGCCTTGAGCGCCCGCTTGCTATAACACCTGTCCCACTATGTACCTCGAATTTCCATTGAAGGCAACGGATCAAAAACCCGAGGTACCAGCACAGGCCCTTCCATAAGTTCGTGATGTAAATTATTCAGGGATACGAACAGCTATAGGA
>JBAVMD010000460.1:0-2479 GCA_049689695.1 Chitinophagaceae bacterium
ATGAAATGCATTAAAAGGCTTAATCCGGCACAGCCCGCGCCGGTGATAATGTAGTCGTATTGTAGGGATTGTTGATCTGGCAAAGCACTCAAAGTTCATACTTGTTGAGGAGGAAAGCAAGGGGGAACGCAGATTTTCCGGATTGGTCAGGATTTATTAAGATTAGTTGCTGCTATAATTAGTTACCTCAAAACACCAGGAACAGATCCTGATTTATCCTAACGGATCCTGAAAATCCGCGTTCCCTTCTTCTATTCCGGTGCGTAACTCACTTTCTTGTTCTTCATCAACTTTCTGTCCCTTCTCACTTTTTCCCAATACTTCTTATGCACATACAACATTCCGAATGATTCGCCCTGGTGTTTATCGAGGTGTTTATGATGCATTTTGTGTGCCCAGCGTATTGCCCTTACGTAAGTATTATTGGAACGCGTAAACCATTTAAACCGTTGATGTATGATCACATCATGCACAATAAAATAAGCAAATCCGTAGGCCATAATTCCGAAGCCGATGGCCTGCAACCAATACATTTCCCTGGTTGTGCCAAACAGTATGCACAAAAAACTGGGTATGGCAAAGATCACGAAGAAGGCATCGTTCTTTTCAAAAAAGCCCGGCTCCACATTGTGATGATCTTCGTGCAGGTACCATAAAAAACCATGCATCACAAACCGGTGCGTGGCCCATGTTATGCCTTCCATGGCGCAGAAAGTACCAAGAAGGATCAGTATATATACAAGGACGTTCATTTAGTTTTTTTAATAACACGAATTTCAATTCTGTAATTCCATCTTATTCTTCAACATCCATTTTTCCAGCAACGGGAATGCTATGTGAAACCAGGCAGTGAATTGCTCCGGCTGCTCGTTCAGCAAGCTCCTGAGCGATTCCATGCTTTTGTACTCATGATCCTGCACTTCAGCCGGATCGGGAGTGATGGTGCCATCGTACAATCCGATATACACATGGTCGAATTCATGCTCCACAAGGCCGTTATCAAACTCCGCCTTATAGGTAAAATCAAATATTTTTATCAACGATGTGGTGAAACCCATCTCTTCCTGCAACCGGCGCAATGCAGCATCAGCAGTTTGCTCTCCCGGTGCGGGATGGCTGCAACATGCGTTGGTCCACAATCCACCGCTATGATATTTATCTTCTGCCCTTTGCTGTAGCAGCATCTCTCCCTTCCGGTTAAAAATAAAAACGCTGAAAGCCCTGTGCAGCTTCGCCTGCCTGTGAGCTTCCAGTTTATCCATCACGCCTATTTCTTCATCACTCTCATTTACCAAAATCACCTGGGCCAACATTCATTATTGATTATTAATTATTGATTATTTTTCCCTACCTGCACTTGCATCTTTTCCTTTCTTTCCTTGCTTCTTGTGCCTTGTTCCTTGTACCTTGTCTCTTATTACTTAAATCAGCTTCAGCTGATTTTTCACTCCCGCCCTCACCAATATCATCGCTTTAGAATAAGCCGGGATGCGGATGCGTTCTTCCATAATGCGGGCAGGCTGCACCTTCTTTATTTTTCTGAATAAAGACAGGTAATATTTATAAGCAACATATACGCCAAACCTCGCTTTCCACGGTAGTTGCAGGATGCCCTTGTATGCATGATGAAAATCTTTTCCGATCTCTTCTTCCACTTGCTTCTTCATGCACAGAGTAAAATTACTAAAGTCCACGCCTGGAAAATAACTGCGGTTCAACACCTCGTAATCAGCCTTCACATCGCGCAGAAAGTTTACCTTCTGAAAAGCTGCACCTAATGAGCGCGCATGCGGCTTTAATTTTTCATACATGTTCTTATCGCCATCGCAAAAAACATACAGGCACATCAGTCCCACAACCTCTGCGCTCCCATAAATATACTCCTCATATTTTTTATGATCGTACTGCTTGCCGCAGATGTCCATTTCCATGCTTTTAAAAAATGCGTCGATCAACTCATGGTCTATCCTGAATTCATTTACCGTGGCCTGGAAGCTGTGCAGTATAGGGTTCAGGCTTAATCCTCTTTCTATGGCCTCATACGTTTCTCTCCTGAACTGAAGCAGCAGCAACCCCTTGTTATAATTATGAAAAGTATCCACTATTTCGTCTGCAAAACGCACAAATCCATAGATGTTATAGATCGGCACCTGCAGGTCTTTGTGTAAAAGCCTGATGGCCGAAGAAAAGGATGTGCTGTAGGTTTCTGTTGTAATACGGCTGCACTCCCGGGCTACTTGATGAAACAGGTGCATCATGACTTCTCAATTTTCTGTTTATGCTGCAGGCATTTAACCACTTCTTTTGCCGCTACTTCACCGCTGATCAGGCTTGGGGGAACACCAGGACCCGGAACTGTCAGCTGGCCTGCATAAAAAAGATTGTTTATTTTTTTGCTTCTGCAGCTTGGTCGAAAAATGGCTGTTTGCAATAATGTATTCGCCATTCCGTAAGCATTTCCTTTGAACGAATTGTATTC
>JBAVMD010000461.1:0-4187 GCA_049689695.1 Chitinophagaceae bacterium
GGAAATTTCGGAATTCAACTGGCAATTTCCCAATTCCGAAATCCAAAATCTATCTTTGTTTCATGTCCAACCCCAACTTAAATAAAGACAAGGACTCACTGAACACCGCTGAAAAGGAGTTTGAAAATACCATCCGGCCTTCGGTGATGGCTGAATTTTCCGGGCAGCAGCAGATCATCGATAACCTGCGCATCTTTATCAAGGCGGCAAAACTAAGGGGCGAGGCGCTTGATCATGTGCTTTTTCACGGTCCTCCCGGGTTGGGCAAGACCACGCTTTCGCGCATTGTGGCCAATGAAATGGGGGTGAATATTAGAGAGACCTCAGGCCCCGTTATCGAAAAGCCGGGTGACCTTGCGGGGCTGCTCACCAATCTTGAAGCAAACGATGTTTTGTTTATTGATGAAATACACAGGCTGAGCACGGTGGTAGAAGAGTACCTTTATTCTGCCATGGAAGATTACCGCATCGATATCATGATCGAAAGCGGCCCCAACGCCAGAAGCATACAATTGAACCTGGCGCCATTTACACTTATAGGCGCCACTACCCGCAGCGGTTTGCTTACAGCGCCTTTGCTCTCGCGCTTCGCCATAAAAAACAGGCTTGAGTATTATACGAGCGAAACGCTCAGGAACATTATTCTTCGCTCCGCGAATATTTTAGGAACGCGTATTACTTCCGATGCCTCCGCAGAAATTTCACGCAGAAGCCGCGGTACGCCCCGTATTGCCAATGGATTGCTCCGCCGTGTGCGCGATTTTGCGCAGGTGCTCAGCAATGGCGTGATAGACCTCGCTATTACGCAGCATGCCCTCAAAGCTTTGAATGTTGATGAACATGGGCTGGATGAAATGGACAATAAGATCCTGCTTACCATCATCGATAAATTCAAGGGAGGCCCGGTGGGTATCGGTACCATTGCTTCTGCTGTAGCCGAAGAAGCTGGCACACTCGAAGAAGTTTACGAACCCTTCCTCATCCAGGAAGGTTTTCTCAAAAGAACACCCCGCGGCCGCGAAGCCACTCACAAAGCCTACGAACACCTGGGCAAAAAAAGACCCGGCAGGGCCGGGGAGAATTTGTTATTTGGGGAAGATGTTTGAGCTATGAGCTTCGAGCAGCGAGCGTTTGAACGATCTTTCTCGCAGCTCATAGCTCGCAGCTTAAGCTGGCAGCTAACTAGCCGCTGCCGGAACCACCAACCTAAACCCATTACCGTGAATGTTCACGATCTCGATGTTCGGGTCGTCTTTTAGGTATTTGCGCAGTTTGGCAATGTAAACGTCCATGCTGCGGCCGTTGAAATAAGTATCGCTGCCCCAGATCTTTTTCAGTGCTTTATCGCGTGGCAGGAGGTCGTTCATGTGTTCGCTCAGCATCTTCAGCAATTCGTTCTCTTTTGGCGAGAGCGTCTGCATTTTTCCATCGTGGCTCAATTCTCTCAGCTTGGGATTGAAATGATAATTCCCCATGTCGAACTCGCGGTTCTCGTTCTCTTTGTTGAGCTCCTCGTTACGCTTGAGAATGGCTTTTATTTTCAGCAGCAGTACTTCGCTGTCGAATGGCTTGGTGATGTAATCATCTGCACCCAGCTTATAGCCTTGAATAATGTCTTCCTTCATGGTCTTGGCGCTCAGGAAGAACAGGGGTATTTCAGGGTCAACATCGCGGATCTCTTCGGCCAGGGTGAAACCGTCCATGTTCGGCATCATGATGTCGAGCAGGCAAAGATCGAAGCGTTCGCGCTGAAAAGCAGCGAGGCCCAGGCGGCCATCTCTCTCCAAAGTCACGTCAAAATCATTCAACTCCAGGTAATTTTTCAATACCATTCCCAGGTTCGTATCGTCTTCGCACAACAAAATTTTAGGTTTCTTTCCGTCCATAATTATCGTTTTAAGTTTTGACGTTTGCCGTTACAGCAGCAAATAAAATTAAATCATTTGCCACACTTACGGGCATGCGAATAATTTTTTGTTAAAGCAGCTTCGTCTTACCGATAAAAATTTCATACCAACATGCGGCAGGGAGTGTCCTAAATTCCAAATCCCCGGATCGTAAATTATACATTAACCCTGCTGTCGTTTTCCTTTAACAGCCGTATCAATTGCCCCAGTTGCTCATTCATGTTCTGCATCGAGAGATAATTCTGGTAATTGAGCTGAACGTTGACCCATCGCAGGTAAACGCCTTCATGTTCTTTTGCGTGCAAACCGGTTTGTTTGTGGAAAACATCCGGTGTAAATGGATGGAATTCTTGAATCATATGTAATAAGGTTTAATAACAGCAATCCTTCGCCCTGTAAAGGGTTAGTTTTTGCTGTAGCGAAAATAGGAAAATTGTGCAGCCCGCGCTGGTTATGGACATTAGTTTTATCTTCAAAAAAAATTTTGCATGCCAGGAAGCGAAGCATTTACATCGGCCGTTAAGGCCGGATACACATTCAAAGGCGAAGCGGTTAAGATCGGAAGAGCAATGTTGAATGGCGAGGTGGTAGAAGGTGCAGACATTTACCTGCCGCTTAAAACCATGAACCGCCATGGACTGATAGCAGGTGCAACAGGCACAGGCAAAACCAAATCACTGCAACTGATCAGCGAGGCCTTAAGCGCAGCCAGCGTACCGGTTTTGTTAATGGATATCAAGGGAGACCTTAGTGGCATTGCAGCTGCCGGCACAGTCAATGAAAAGATACTGGAACGCAGCAAGCTGCTGGGTATTGAGTTCAAGCCAACCGCATCCCCGGTTGAATTGCTCACCCTCAGCGAACAGAAAGGTGTAAGATTAAGAGCAACGGTGAGTGAATTTGGTCCCGTTCTGCTGAGCAAAATATTAGGCCTGAACGATACGCAGGGCGGACTGGTGGCCATGATCTTCAAATTTTGCGACGATACAAAGCTGCCATTGGTTGATCTGAAAGATTTCATCAAGGTATTGCAATACGTGAGCGATGAAGGAAAAGCGGAGCTGGAAAAAAGTTATGGTAAGATATCTACCACTTCTACAGGGACCATCCTGCGAAAAGTGATAGAGCTGCAACAACAGGGTGCGGATATTTTCTTTGGCGAAAAAAGCTTTGAAGTGGAAGACCTTATGCGCATCGGTCCCGATGGCCGGGGCATGGTATCAGTATTAAGGGTTACCGACCTGCAGGACAGGCCCAAGCTGTTCTCTACTTTCATGCTGCAATTGCTTGCCGAATTGTATGCGAGCAGTCCTGAAGAAGGCGATGCAGACAAACCCAAGCTGGTAATATTTATCGATGAAGCGCATCTTATTTTCCAGGAGGCCAGCGCTGCATTGTTACAGCAGATTGAAACAGTGGTGAAGCTGATCCGTTCAAAAGGCATTGGTGTTTTCTTTTGCACACAGAACCCCATGGACATTCCTTCTTCTGTGCTGGCCCAATTAGGGCTTAAGGTGCAGCACGCACTGCGCGCTTTTACTGCGGCAGACAGAAAAGTGATTAAGCAAACCGCAGAGAATTATCCCGAAACAGATTTTTATAAAACCAATGAGCTCATCACGCAACTTGGTATAGGTGAGGCGTTGGTGACCATGCTTAATGAAAAAGGAATTCCTACTCCATTGGCGCATGTAATGATGCAACCTCCGCAAAGCCGCATGGATATATTGACTGAACAGGAGATGGATTCAATTGTTGGTCAATCAAAGCTGGTAGCAAAATATAACCAGGTTGTTGACAGGGAAACCGCTTATGAATTGCTCACTCAAAAGCTTGAAGGTGCCGCGGAAAAAGCCGCCGAGGAAAAAGCAGAGAAAGAAGAAGCGAAGCAATCAAAAGGATCTGCCAAAAAAGAAGAAGGATTTTTTGATAATCCTGTGGTGAAGCAGGTTGGCCGAACTGCAGCAAACGTGATCACACGAAGTTTATTGGGCGCTCTTGGAATGGGCGGCAGTAGCAGGAGGAAAAAAACGAGTTGGTTTTAATGTATCCCGGATCTCTGATCCGGAGAAAAATAGCACGGATTGGAAGAAGGATTAGAGGATTACACGGATGAAATTACAACGATTCACTGTCATCCCGAATCCCCGCAGCAAGAACTACCAGAGCTAAGGGCCGGGGTGAGGGATCGAGAGCTGAATCGCTGTTACCGTCGATCCCTCACCCCTGCCGTTAATTTTCGTGAGTCGCTGCTGCGGGGTTCGGGATGACAGTGAGTGC
>JBAVMD010000462.1:0-3691 GCA_049689695.1 Chitinophagaceae bacterium
GACCAAAGCCGCAGAACAGGTAAAAGCAAACGAGGCAGTTGTAAAGCTTTTTGATGGCATTGCACAACTTGACATACCTAAAATCAAGGTCTATTGCACCAACGACCTGATGATACTGGAAAATGGCGTGATGTGGAACATCGACTCACTGGCAAATGCCTTTAAGCGTTTGAAGAACGTAACGTTCAAACGCATCAACAAAATAGATTTCATTTCTACTGAAGTAAGAGGAACTACTGCCTGGGTAGCTTATTACAATACCGCTGATGTAACAGTCAATGGCCAGCAAAGAACGGTTGACTGGCTTGAAAGTGCGGTGCTGGTAAAAGAAGCTAACAATTGGAAAGTGAAACTGCTGCATTCTACAGCCCTTGCGCCAAAGAACCCTAAAAACTAATGCAGCGGAGAGACTTCATAAAACAAACAGGCGCTGCCGGTTTAATCGTATTCATTCCTTCTGCGCTCAGCGCGGCTTCTGATGAGCTTAGCGGCTCAGCATTGGAAGAAAATTTTAGTCGTCCGCCCCATGCTGCCCTGCCGCAGACCTATTGGTTCTGGATGAACGGAAATGTTACTAAAGAAGGTATCACGCTCGATCTGGAAGCCATGCAACGTGTAGGCATAGGCGGCGTGTTTAATTTTGATGTAGGTACAGGAATTCCAAAAGGCCCCGTTCAATATTTAAGTGAAGGATGGATTGAGCTTAAAAAACATGCCATCCGTGAAGCAGCAAGACTCGGGCTTGAATTTACCATGCACAATTGTCCGGGCTGGTCAGCCAGCGGCGGCCCGTGGATCACGCCTGAGCTGGCCATGCAACAGGTAACTTCCAGCGAAACTTATATTGCCGGCGGAAAAAAAATAGAACTCGCCTTGCCAAAGCCTGCGTACAGGCTGAATTACTATCGTGATCTCGCAGTGCTTGCCTTTCCTTCTTTAGAGGGCGAAGATCTTTTGCAAACAGCCAACATCAGCTCCAGCAGCGGGGCCATCATTACCGATAAATCAACCGCCATGGCAAGCGGCATCGTTGTTCATCCAGCAGGCGACAGCGTAAACAGGTCGGCCTGGCTGCAGTTGGAATTTTCCAGGCCTTATGAAGCAAAGCTCCTTACATTTTTTATTTCTGCTATAGCGGATGAAACAACGGTAAACAAACCGCTTGAGTTCGGTGAAAGAACATCTATTAAATTAGAAGCTTCGGACGATGGACAACAATTTCGGCTGGTGACCACCATCAGTACAGGATTGGAAACGGAGCTTTTGATCGGCGATAAATTCATCGCCTTTGATATCCCTGTAACAAAGGCAAAATATTTCCGGCTTACTTCTGCTAAAACGCGGCGATACCGCCAGGTGCAATTCTCCGGCATTACAAGGCTGAAGAATTGGATGGAAAAAACCAATAACAGGGCGAGATATGTGATGATGGTAGAAGAATCTTCTACCATCGACAATAATAATCAGCAGCAGGTTCCGCAGGGATCAATAATTGATTTCAACAACATCATAAACATCACTCAGTATACAGATAAGGATGGAAGGTTGAGTTGGGATGCGCCAGCCGGCAATTGGACCATCTTAAGGCTCGGCTTTACACCAACGGGCAGCCTTAACCGCGCTGCGCCGGAGAATGGTGTTGGACTGGAATGCGATAAGTACAATAAGGCTGCGATGAGCTTTCATTTTAATAAAATGATGGAACGCTTTCTGCCGCTCATTGGTTCACTGGATGCCGGCAGAAAGATCGGCCTGGAAATAGACAGCTATGAGGCAGGAACACAGAACTGGACAGATGGCTTTGAAAAAGAATTCCAGAAGCGAATGGGTTATGATGTGATCAATTATTTACCCGCGGTAGCAGGCGGCCGCATTGTAAGCAGTGTTGATTTTACAGAACGCTTTCTGTGGGATTTCCGCCGTGTACAAGCCGAACTGATAGCAGAGAATTATTATGCGCAGTTTAATTATTTGTGCGATCAGCACAATATCACTTCTTACATCGAGCCTTATGATTCAGGACCGATGGAAGAAATGCAGATCGGTTCAAAAGCAGATGTGAACATGGGTGAGTTCTGGAACGGCATCTCTTCTATTTCACCGGTCAAACATCCCGTTAGCAGAACGGTTAAGCTGGCGGCTACTATTGCACACATCAACGATCAGAAAGTTACAGGTGCAGAAGCATTCACCGCAGAACCCGATTCCGGCAAATGGCAGGAATATCCATTTGCGTTGAAAGCTATTGGCGACCGCGTGTTCACTAAAGGCGTAAACCGCCTGGTGTTTCACCGGTATGCACATCAGCCGCATACGTCTGCCATGCCGGGCATGACGATGGGACCATGGGGAATTCATTTTGACCGCACCAATACATGGTGGAACCAGGGCAAGGCATGGCTGAATTATTTATCGCGCTGCCAGAGCATGCTGCAGCAGGGGCATTTTGCAGCGGACCTTTTGTATTTCAGTGGCGAAGATGCCAACATGTATACAAAAGTAAATCCTGATGAATTGAATCCTATGCCACCCACAGGTTATGATTATGACCTGGTAAATGCAGAAACTATTTTAAACAAAATAAAGATTGTGGATGGCAGGATTGTTTTGCCGAATGGAATGACATACCGCATTTTTATTTTGCAGAATTATAAGGCTGTAACGTTCGCTTTATTGAGCAAGCTGAAAAACTTTGTGCAGCAGGGAATGATAATGGTGGGAACGAGACCGGAGCGAACGCCAGGCTTAGCCGATCATGCAAATGGAGACGCATCGTTCAAACAACTGGTGAATGAACTTTGGGGCAATATCGATGGCAGCAGCATTACAGAAAATATTGTCGGCAAGGGAAAAGTATTTTCCGGGCAGGCTTTATCATACATACTTGAAAAGCTGAACATCGCTCCTGATTTTGAATTTACTTCACGGTCTGGCGATGCTCCCGTTATTTATATTCATCGAAAAATAAATGATGGAGATGTTTATTTTCTCTCGAACCAGAGAAGAACATACGAAGAGCTGGTGTGCAGCTTTCGCGTAAAGAACAAACAACCTGAGTTGTGGGATGCTGTTACGGGAAAGATTATTCAAAGCGGATTATATGAATTGATTGGAAACCGTGTGCGAATGCCCCTGCAACTGGGACCTTACGGATCTGTTTTTGTTGTGTTTCGTTCGGTTGCAGGCGCCAACAGGCTGCATGCTGTTGAAAAAGACGGAGTGGCTTTGCTGAGCACAAAGAATTTTCCTGCACCATCGCGAAGCATTGATAAGAATTCTACGAATAATTTCACCATTGGTTTTTTTGCAAAGCCTGAAATAAATATTGTGCTAAACGCGGATTTCATTCCCGGAACTACCAGGAAACTATGGACAGAGTATTATGCCATCTATCCGCCTGCCGGTAAAGATTTGTATGGCGAAGGCCATGCTGTGTGCGGCATTACCGCAGGCCGCAACGGAGTAGCAGTATGGGAGCATAGCACGGATACTCCTGTGCTGGTGCTGGCAGCGCCCGCGCGTATCAGCGGATGGAGCCATATAACGGTTTTGTATAAAGATGGAACGCCTTCTGTTTACCTCGATGGCAAATTTTTGAAGAAAGGCGGAAAGAGCAAGTACAATGTTCATCCTGCTCCCGGCAAAGCATGGCTCACAGAAGGAGCTTCTTACTACAATGGAGACATGACGC
>JBAVMD010000463.1:0-10110 GCA_049689695.1 Chitinophagaceae bacterium
CTCACATTAAAGAACCCGAAACTCTAAACTCTAAACCCGAAACCAATTACTGCCCCATCTGTGTATTACCCCCACTCTGTACTCTCCTGTTCTCATCCTCTGTACCGGTTGCGCGCTGGCGGGCGGCCTTCACCTGGCTGTTGCCAAAACGATAAGTGAAATTCAGCCTGAACTGGCGGCTTTCCCACTGAAAATTGTTTACAGTTGTTTGTCCAGCAAAAACTGTTGTTCCCTGGAAACGTTGCGTGCGGAAAATATCGCTTACAGATGCACGTATGGTTGCCTTGCCCTGCAACACCTGCTTTTGCAGGCCAGCATCCATATTCCACATTGTTTTCATCCTGAAAGTTCCCATGATTACCGTAGGTGCGCTGTAAGAACCGCTCAATTCGGCAGTCCAGGTTTTTGCAAACTTCAGGCTGTTCTGGCTGAACAGACGAAAGGCAAATGCATCCAGGTTGATGGTGCGTCCCGCACCAAAATTTGCCCTGTAATGCGAGAAATTAGTGTGCACATTTATCAGCGATGAAAATGATTTGCGCTGGAACGGATAACTGATGTTCAGGCTAACAATGTCCTGTGTGGCAAGATTCCTTTTAGATATAAAAGCCTTTGAGCCTTCTGCAGTATCTAACAACTGCGCGAACATATCGTTTACATGGCTATAGTTGAGCGTAGTGTTCAGCTTGAACTTATAAGTATGTGTGATGCCGAAACTATTGGTGTATTGCGGTCTCAGGTTGATGTTTCCTTTCATGAAAGTGTACTCGTCAAGCTTCATCTCAAATGGGTTCAGGTCCTGGTAAGCCGGGCGATCAATACGGCGGCTGTAGCTGATGCTGATCTGGCTTTTCGGATTTTTATTGAAGGTGATGGCTGCGCTTGGGAATACACCGGTATAATTCCTGTTGAAGCCGGAATCATAAGCCGCGTACTCGCCGTTCACTTTTTTAAGACCTGTTGAAATGCCTTCCAGGTTGGTATTCTCTACACGTACTCCTGCCTGGACCACAAAACCTTTCCATGCGCGGTTATAGTTAACGTAGCCGGCATTGATGTTCTCTTTATAATCAAACCTGTTACTGCGGTCTTTATCCAGCTCTCTGCCGGAAGTGTACACATTATAGCGTTGAAAATCGTTATCGGAAGTTACATAGCCGATCTTTCCGCCATAACCCAACTTGCCTTTTTTGAAATTCTGCTCGTAATCTCCTTTTACAGAATAAATATGGATGTTGGTGGGAGCGATCATCTGGTATATTACGCTCGATGTTTTGATCTGGCCAGAAGGATCGTAATAAGTGTTTGGCTGGTACTGGTTGCTCCTCATGTTATAAAAACCATGATCGGCATTCAGCGTAAGACTTCTTCCGTCAGGGTTATTATAAGTATAGTTAGCATTAATATTCATGTTATTCCTTTCCATCTCATTCGTGTTATCTGCTGCCAATATGCGGTCAACTTCTCCGGTAGATGTGTTGGAAATGAACGTGCGGTTTTTGTTGCTCATATTAAAATCTGTGAGCGTGCCGTTTACAATAAGCCCGAACGTAGATTTTTTATTGATGAAATAATCGAAGCCTGCTTTGAAATTATGCGACTGGTTCTTCATGGTCACCCTGCCCTTTTGATCGAAAAGAGAATCGAGCACGGTGCGGTATATCTTCATATCATTGATATTCGTTCCCTTGTTAATGGCATAGCTGCCAAAAACATTCACATTCTGGTTCCGGTGGTTCAGCGAAAAGCCTGAATTGTATTTTGGAAAGGAACCGATGTTCCATCCTGCATTAACGGAACCGTTTGTACCAAGCGATTTATTTTTCTTAAGCCTGATGTTGATGATACCTGCATTGCCTGCCGCTTCGTACTTGGCAGAAGGGTTGGTGATGAGTTCGATGGCTTCTACCTGTGATGATTGTATCGATTTCAGGTAATTGGCAAGGTCCTGGCCCGCGAGCGGACTTGGCCTGCCATCGATATATACCTGCACGCCATTTTTTCCGTTCATGCTTATGTTATCATCCTTATCCACCATTACACCGGGCGATTTGCGCAGGAGTTCCAGCATGTCTGAACCCACGGCATTAATGGTGCCTTCTACGTTCAGGATGGTCTTGTCTGCTTTTACCTCAATAAGTGGTTTGGAAGCCGTAACAACCACCGCTTTCATATCGTTGCTCATTTTATTCATGGCAAAGGCGGGCAGGCTCATTTCGCCTGAAGTATAAGAGAATGGGGCGGAGAACAAGGGGCGATAGCCTACAAAGCTGGCTTTTACACGATAACTGCCTTCTTTGATGCCGCTGAAGCTGAACGCTCCATCAGTACCGCTGACAGCCAATTTTACAAGGGCAGAATCATTTTCTTTAAGTAAGCTGATGGTAGCTCCTTTAACGGGCTTGCCTTCTTCATCTTTTATCTGTCCGGCCACCTGGGCATTAACATAAGTAAAGAAGAGCTGGGTAATGAGAAGTATGAAAAAAATTCGCATAACGGTTGTTTTAAGGCCACAAACGTAGTAAGCCGTTGAGGCGCCTTAAAAAAACTTATACGAAAAGGAGGGTTTGCTGATACGTAAAGGCGTTTGGTCAGGAACTCGTCTGGCCATACTCGTCTGGCCACTCCTTAGTCCCTTAACCTTGCCAGAACTTATCAGTGGCCTGACGAGTCTAAGTGGCCAGACGGGTAACTACCATATCTTCTTCTCCAGCACCTCATACCGGTGATCAAACAACCCTTCCAGCTTTTTTGTGACCAGTCCTTTACCCAATCTGCCGGCAAATCCCAGCGGAAGCTTGTAATGAACAACGTCGGTCATTTCAACCCCGGCCGGCACTTCTTTGAAAAAATGGGTGTGATGCCAGAAAGCATAGGGCCCAAAACGCTGTTCATCTACAAAATATTCCCGGTCTTTCACATGCGTGATCTCCGTCATCCAGAAAAGAGGAATTTTCAAAAGGGGCTTCACGGTATATGTGATGATCTGCCCTGCGAATATTCTTCCTTCGCCGGAATTGCTCAGTATTTTAAAATCCATGTAAGCTGGGGTAATCTCGTTAAGCTTTGCAGGATCGGAAAAAAAATCCCAGGCATGGTCGAGTGTAGTGGATAATATCTGTGTGCGCTTAAGGCTGTAAGTACTCATTCGTTTTTAAATTGAACTGATTGCAAGATAAAACGAATGAAACAGGAAATGGTTTACAGCAATTTTATACTGAGCGGAGAAACGATCTTATACAAACGAAAACATCCCGCCTTAAAGCGGGATGCTTCCTGAATCGTTATTATTGTATAGTCTCAATTAATTAACCGGTATATTGATTTCCTTCGCTGAAATTATATCCGTTCGCGGTATTGGTTGCTGGTTGTGCTTTAGCATCCTGACCGGGAATGAATTGTCCAAAGATCTTTTTTCCTTTTTCTTTCAGGCCATTCACGAGATCTTTTTTCTGGTCAGGACTCATTTTATTGTATTTGTAGTAAGCAAATGCAGCGATTCCTGCCAATAACAGGGCACCGGGGCTTTTTCCATAGCGTAACATAATTTATGATTTAAGTTTTTTAAAAAGTATTACGGAAACATTCATCAAAATATCGTACCAGAAATCAAAAGCAGCTAAAAGAGAGTTTTATGTGTTACGCTGATCGGGTAAGAGCTTCCACAGTTTTGCGCTTTAATTGCACGCAACAGCCTGCTGCTACGCATAGATTTGATTTTTGCCGGCCCCGCGAACCTACCTGAAATTGTTTTGGTACACTAATTGAAATATAATTTGTAGAAACACTGCTCAAAAGCGCTGGATGTTATCTCAAATAAAAAATTATTATTTACAAACGATATCTTCCAAATAAGCTACTGAGTTCAGAAATAAAAAGAGGCGGGATCTACATCTCGCCTCTTTTTATTGTGTATGGTTTATTTTTCATTTTTCATTTCAACACTTTCAAAACTTTATTCACGTCCCCGCCCTGCACCCGCAAAATATAACTTCCTTTTCCTGCAGATGCCGGTATAGTAAGATTGAATTGATTGATGCCTGCATTAACAGAGAGCGTTTGCTGCATCACCTTCTTTCCTGATAGATCAAAAAGCACGCATTGCAGTTGAACCGTTTTGCTGCTGCTTACCTGAACGCTTATATTGCTTGCAACAGGGTTTCGAAGCAACCGCACATCGCTGATCAATTCTTTACCATCAGGCAATGATAAAATATTGCTGTAAAAACGGTTGCCTCCTGCGGTTGAAACTGCAACCCGGTAATACACATTTCCTGCAATTGCATTATCCGTGAACCTGTATTCATTACTAATGCCGCCTTTACCGGATGCTGTTCCGATCTTCTCAAAATGCAAACCGTCTGTACTTCTTTCAATTTCAAATGCATCACCGGGAGTTTCATTGGCGGTTGTCCATTGCAACTGCACAAGACCGCTAACCCGGTTACCAGCAAAAGAAATGAGACGCACAGGCACTATCTGCAGCAAACTGCCCACCTTCATTCCATTTCCGAAGCTGCTTACCCAGATCTCATTTACATTGAACGGATTAAAGAATACACGTTCCGGCTGACGGAAAGGATAATTATCTACCAACGCCCAACCGGGTGTGGTTGCGTTCATATTATTGCTGATCCATAACCCCTGCATCTCAGTGGTGAGATATGCTTGATTGTTTACAGCAGGATTGAATGTGATAGACGTAACACGGTCGAACTGTGTACCGGTGAGCTTCGTCCAGGAAGCACCGCGATTGGTTGTTCTAAACAATCCACCCTTACCGTTAGGTGCCCCGCCCCAACCGCTGAAGACTGCCACATACCAGGTATTCTGGGTAGCATCTGAAGGATCGATCACAATATCTTTTGTCCAATAATACATATCGGCATGAGAAACATCTGACCATATATTGGCAACCGGGTCATAAATGAACACACCGGAACTGGCGGTGAACGCGCCTCCGGCAGTTCGTCTTCCGGAATAAGTACAAACTGCTTTTCCATCATTCAATACCACTATCGAAGCTGGATGCCCTTCTGTGCGCGGTGGGTTTGGCAGTTTGGTCCAGGCCGAAGCAGCAAGATTATTCAGATCATTCGTCATCCATATACCGCCTTGCCCCGCACCGCCGCCATAATGTATAACGCTTGCGTACAACCGATTTGAGTTATTAGGGTCTGTTGCCAGCCAGAATACAGGATGATTGAACTGGTGCAGCAACTGCCATGCAGCGCCGTTATTTGTGGAATAAATAATTCTTCCGCCCCCATCATTGGCGTCGAGCGTTGCATCCTGCAGCCGCGTGCTCTGGTACATATCGTGCACGCCTGAAGTGGCGGCAAACATGGTATTGTTGCTCACATGCTTTGTAATACGGTACATGGTGTTCACACTGTGCCCGGTAAAATCAAAGCCCCATGACAAGCCTGCATTGGTGCTTCGCAATCCATTGATGTCTGAAAAGCAGGCAAACATATTGTTTGCATCCTGCCAATGCACTTGCCAGCAGGTAGTGTTTTCTATGCCTATGCTCCTGTAATATCGTTTCTGCGGGGTTGGAGCATTTGCAGGATGTTCATCTGCAGCATTCACATAAGCCTGTTGCCAGCTAACGCCGCCATCGCTTGTTTTATGAACGAAACCGAAATCGCTGAACAATACTTTGTTCGCATTATTGGGAGCCACAGTAATGCCGAAGCAACTCTCTCCATAACCCCAGCCACGATCGCCACCCTGGCCCGACCAGCCTGTGCGGATGTTCTGATTATTTGCCGTAAGAAATACTTTGCTCCAGGCCGCGCCGCCATTGCTTGTTTTCATCACAAGGTTACCGCCGGTGCCATTGTCGTTACCACCGAGGTAGGCAGTGTTGATATCATTGCGCGCCATGCTTACATACATCACAAAATCATTGGCGATGTTGATGCCTGCCATCCTGGATGTCCAGACATTAGCGCCAACATCCAGCGAATACACGCCTTTCGCGAAGCCGTAATAATCCCATGGAAAAATTCCGTTGTATATATCGGCGGTATTTGCCGTAACGCAGAAGAAGCGTGTGACGCCGCCGGATTTTGCACCGGCAAAAGAGAAAATGGTTTGTGCTGCGGGCATTCCTGTTGCAGCCAAAACGATAAATGAAGCGCCGCCGTTTGATGAATACAAAATGCCTTCATTGGTGCCGATATAAATATCATTTCCATCGAAGAAAATACCCGCAAGCGTGATGCCCGCACCTGCATTGGATGCATTGCGCACAAGTGAAAAACTGCTTCCTCCATTATTGGATATATAGATGGAGCTGTAATAATTTATTACAATGCGGTTTGGATTGGCATGATCGGCCTTCAATGCATATACATCTTCTCCGGGTAAAGGATTGCCGGAAAAAGAATTCCATGTATTACCTCCATCGGTCGTCTTAACGCCGTAGTTTACATTGCCGTCATTGGCAATGCAATAAGCGATGTTATTGTTATTGGTGAATTCGTAAGTAGATACATTTCCTACCTGCAGGCGGGTGAAGGGCACCTGCGTATAGCTGAGGCCATAGTCTGTGCTGTGAAAGAGCTGGCTCATATCACAGGTTACATAGAACTCATTGTCATTTAAAGGATTGATAGTTGGATAGAAGAGCGCTCCGCCGCCACCTGCGCCGCGGGATTGCCAGGAAGCAGGTTGTGCAGAACAGCATATTGTCAGCATAAGACAATAGAGAAGGGTAATGGATTTTTTCATATGACAGCTTTAAGGTAAGCATGCCTGTTATAGCAAATATGCTGCCATGTGAGAGGTATTGTGGATAAGACTTAGGCCGGATTTTGGAAATTATTTGTGAGTTGTTGGAACTCAAAGAAGAGGGAACGCGGATTATCAGGATTTGTCAGGATTTATTATGATTTGTTGCTACAATAGTGAGCAGATTATCAATAGCAGCGACTGATCCTAATAAATCCTAACCGATCCTAATGATCCGCGTTCCCTTCGCTTTATCCTAAATCAAACTCACAATCTCACAATATTATAAATCGCCACCGGCTTATTAAAATACTGCTCATTCTCCGGTTGAGAATATATCTTTCTCACAATATCCAACCCGTTAAATACCCTTCCGAATGCTGCATACCCCTGGCCGTCAGGATTATTATCGCCACCATGATCAAAACCCGGCTGATCTTCTATACAAATAAAAAATTCCGTGCGTGCAGAACCAGGTTCCAGCCTGGCAAACGACAACACCCCGGTCTTATGAAAAATGCCTGTTTGTTTCGTGCTTTCGTGCGGGATGCCGGGAATGTTTTCGGGTTTATCTTTTTTTCTCCAGATGCCGCCCTGCACCACTTCTGCTTTTGGCGCATTGGAAGGTTGATTGTCCATATTCAGCACGCGGTAAAATGATCCGTCTTTGTAAAGACCTGCATCCACGTAAGATAAAAAAGCAGCAACGCTTTTGGGCGCTTTATCAGGATACAATTCAACTTCTATATCGCCATGGCTCGTACGTATCTCCACATGTGGATTTTTATACTCCGGCGATGAACATGCCATCAAAGAGCAAGTAATTAAAACAATAAAAAGTTTCATACAAGTCATTGAAAACGATTTATAGTTAAAGCTAAAACTATTATGATTTAATTTCGATCGAATGACAACTGCTGAGTCAATTATTAAATTCTACCGCTCTTTAAAAGCGCCTCCCGGGATTCCGAAAGATGTGGAAGTTTTACATCCGCAAGCCAGCGGGCAGGTGATGGAAGTAGTGGAAGCTTTTTACAAAAAATATTACTCCGATAATAACCCGCGCCAATTGCTGTTCGGCATCAACCCCGGCCGCTTTGGAGCTGGCACTACAGGAGTAAATTTTACGGGACCTAAACAACTTACCGAGTTTTGCGGCATCCCGCATCCCTTCGGACAACGGTCTGAGCTTTCAGCCGAATTTATTTATGAAATGATCATTGCTTATGGCGGGCCTGAAAAGTTTTACGGACGCTTCTTCATTACTTCGGTAAGCCCGCTTGGATTTGTAAAGAATGGCATCAACCTGAATTATTATGATGATCCCGCGCTGGCGGCCAGCCTTCGTTCATGGATCGTTGACATGATAAAAAAACAGCTTTCCTTTTGCGGCCATCACGAAGCCTGCATTTGTATAGGCGGCGAAAAGAACTTTAAATATTTCACGGGCATCAATAAAGAATCGGCGTTCTTTAAAAACATACTACCGTTGCCGCATCCACGATTTATTATGCAGTACAGGCGTAAACATATTGCGAAGTATGTGGAGGAGTATCTGGTGGCGTTGACACAATTAGAGAAAGGCGAGTAGGGAATGGCGAGGGGCTAGTAGGTAGCGGTGAGGGGAAAAAAATATGAAAATTTCTTCCTTCCCTACTAACCATTCCCTACTCGCCACTTGCAATTCATAAACTGCTAAATAACAATTCAAAAAAAAATCTACATTTGCGCATCAAGTTCTGAATATGATCACGCTTTAAGTCCTGAGCAAACGCCAGGCAACATCCATTACGGATCTCTTTATTTGGATTATCAATTGTCCCCCGATAACTATCGGGTGCTTAATTGTAATTCTCATTTCTGCAATTTCCAATTACAAAATTCACTTACCTTTCTAACAGATTGTCAATTATGTCGCAATCAATGTCAACCAACAGGTTATCATATTTTTTCACGCTTCTGAAACAATCTCTGCGCGGTGACCAGCAGGATTATACCAAGGGCAGCATCCGTAAAGCCGTGTTCATGCTCGCCATTCCTATGATCCTGGAAATGGGCATGGAAAGCGTGTTTGCGGTAGTAGACCTTTATTTTGTAGGCCACCTGCCAGACAGCAGCCACGCTATTCAAACCGTGGGGCTTACGGAATCTGTTCTTACCATCGTGTATTCGCTGGCCATAGGCATCAGCATGGCGGCAACCGCAATGGTGGCGCGCCGCATTGGTGAAAAAGATCCTGAAGCCGCTGCAATAGCCGGTATACAATCGCTTATCATCGCGCTGATAATAACAATTCTGATCACCGTGCTCGGGTTTATATATGCGGATGATATCCTTCGCCTGATGGGCGCGCAACCGGAGACCATTGCCATGGGAACAACTTATACCCGCATCATGATGGGCGGAAGCCTCGTGATTATGCTGCTTTTCCTCATCAATGGAATCTTCCGTGGTGCAGGTGATGCTTCCATGGCCATGAAAAGCCTCTGGATCGCCAATATCTGTAACATCATTCTCTGCCCTTTGCTTATCAGGGGCATCGGTCCCTTTCCTGAACTGGGATTGACAGGTGCGGCCATTGCCACAACCATCGGCAGAGGCATCGGCGTATGCTACCAGGTATATCACCTGTTCTTTGGTAAAATGATGATCAGGTTCAGGAAATCGCATCTTAAATTCAACTGGCCCATCATCCGTTCGCTGGTAAGCATAGCTTCACCCGGGACCATTCAGTTCATCATCGGTTCCTGCAGTTGGATATTCCTGGCGCGATTGGTGGCTACAACTGGTCACGATGATGCGTCTGCAGGTTACCAGATCGCTATCAGGATCGTGATATTTTTCATTCTTCCTGCCTGGGGCATGAGCAATGCGGCAGCAACCCTGGTAGGACAAAACCTGGGCGCTAACCAGCCGGAGCGTGCAGAGCGCTCTGTGATACAAACGGCCACATACAGCGCAATATTCATGGGAATAGTATCCATACTTTTCCTGGTGGGGGCCGAATGGATCGTGTCTATTTTCACGCGTGAGCCTGAAGTGGTGAAATATGCAGTAAACGCGCTGCGCATCATCAGTACAGGTTATGTTTTTTACGGCATTGGTATGGTAATGATCAATACATTCAACGGCGCAGGCGATACGTGGACACCTACTTTCATCAATTTTGCGGGGTTCTGGATGTTCCAGATACCGCTGGCATACGTGCTGGCCATCACTTTTGATCTTGGTCCGCTTGGTGTGTTCATCGCCATTCCTGTTGCAGAAACTGTAATTACTATTGCGAGTGTGATTTTGTTCAGGAGGGGGAAGTGGAAACTTGTGAAGATATAGTTTCGGGTTTCGGGTTTAAAGTTTCGGGTTCTTCTCAGT
>JBAVMD010000464.1:0-7657 GCA_049689695.1 Chitinophagaceae bacterium
ATTTCCCGATTCTCCAATTCCAAAATTGTCTAACTTAAAACCAAAACATAATCATGAACATAGGCATTCTCGGCACTGGTATGGTAGGCGAAACCATTGGCTCCGCTCTTATAACTAAAGGACATAAAGTAAAAATGGGCAGTCGTAATGCCGTGAACAGCATAGCTACCAGTTGGGTAGATAAGAATGGCAGCAACGCTTCGCAGGGAACATTTGCCGATGCTGCAACATTTGGCGAGATCGTATTTCTTTGCCTGAACGGTGAACACGCAAAGAACGCTGTGGAGATGGCTGGCCCTGGTTCATTTGAAAATAAATTAGTGATAGATGTTACCAACCCGCTTGATTTTTCAAGAGGCATGCCGCCGGCAATGATCCCTTCTTTGTCTAACACAACTTCTTTGGGCGAGCAGATACAGGCTTATTTGCCACAGGCAAAAGTGGTAAAAGCGCTTAACACGGTTACTGCAAAGCTGATGGTAGATGCAAGTCTTTTGAATGGCGGTGACAGCAACCTGATGATCTGTGGAAACGATGCAGATGCAAAGGCGCAGGTTAAAGAATTTCTATCACGGGAATTTGGATGGAGAAGCGATAATATTATTGACCTGGGCGATATTACGGGTGCAAGGAATACGGAGGCGTTTGTTACGTTGTGGGTGAGAATGATGCAAACGCTGGGAACACCGATGTTTAATATTAAGATTGTACAATAAAAACGGGAACGCGGATCATCAGGATCGGTTAGGATTTATTAAGATCATTCGCTGCAATTAATTACCGCTCAAAGTTTCATGAACGAATCCTAAAAGACCCTGACCAATCCTGATGATCCGCGTTCCTCTTCATACTCTTCCAATGACGTCTGAAGGGGATCGCTATATCTCTGTTGTAGTCCACCGATTCATCCTCAACACCACATCCGGGTCAGGACAATTCGCTAAATATTTTTCTCTTTCAGAATACCTGCATACGCCCGGGTAATCGCCTTCATACAATTCCATGTCGAGTATAACCTGGAAGTGAAGATGCGGAGGCCAGTGGCCGTTCTCGTGCGGCTCGCCGAAATGCGCGATCTTTTGTCCACGGTTTACATAATGCCCTGCGGAGAGATGCTCTATATCGCGCAGCGAAAGATGTCCGTACAATGTATAAAATGGAAATCCATCTAACTGGTGAGTCAGAATAAGCGTTGCGCCATAATCTCCATAATTGTCGTTGAATGCAAAGCTATGGATCATGCCGCCGAGCGGTGCGAAGACGGGAGTGGAAACGGGCCCCCAGATGTCTGTGCCGAGATGTAAGCGACGAGCGGCCCCCTCTAAATCTCCCCCAGTGGGGGAGACTTGGGCAACCTCATTGTCAAATAGCTGAATTGTTTCTCTATCAAGGTTTGCTACAGCTTTTATTGCTTTTTTATTTGCAGAACTCATGGAAGATATTGCATCCTTTCGCATCAGCCTCTCACTGAAAGTCTCCCCCACCGGGGGAGATTTAGAGGGGGCTGCATCGAACAACTCACTTCTTCCATATACAGCCCGCAATTCATTATAACCCCCGATTAGATAAGCAGCTTTTGCTGCCTTTCTTTTTTGATCGATGTATTCGCTGAAGAGCGCAGTATCGTTAAAAACTGCAGCGGTAAGCTCAGTATTGTTTGCAGTGAGATCAATAGGCGCAAGCTTTTGTTTCTTTGCATCGAAAGGAACAACAGGATGCAGGTTCTCCTGGTGCTTGCGGATGATATTTTCTATGGCTATGCTCATACCTCAAATTTACTGAATCGCCACGCGTGCAAACACAGGAAAATGATCGGAGGAAAATTTCCCTTTCCAGGTTTGTGATAAAGTGGCGTGTTGCAACACTTTAACGCCTTTTGTGATAAAAATATGATCGATGGGTTCATTGCTGGTTTCAGCCGATCTGAATCCATTGAACGTGCCTTCGGGACCGTAATGCGCAGTTGAAGAAATGGATTTTGTGTCGGTAAGATGCAGGGCGTCACTGGTATTGGTGATGATCTGTATCGGCTCGTCGTTAGGCGCCGCATTAAAATCTCCCATGATGATGCAGGGCAGCTTGCCGCCTATTTCATTCACTTTTTGTATCAGCAACTTTGCACTGCTTGCCCTTGCGAGCTTGCCGATGTGATCAAAATGGGTGTTGAACAGGAAGAACTGTTTCTTCGTTTTGATGTCCCTGAACTTAGCCCAGGTAACAATGCGCGGCAAATTGGCATCCCAGCCTTTTTTGCCGGTATCACCGGGAGTAGGCGAGAGCCAGAAAGTTTGCGATTGCAACAGTGTTAATCTTGTGCTGTCGTAAAAGATGGCCGAGTATTCACCCTTTTGGCCGCCCTCCCGGCCAATACCGGTGTAAGTGAAACCGGGCAGACGTTCCTTGAGGTCAGTAAGCTGGTGGTGCAAGGCTTCCTGTACGCCTACGATCTGCGCTTCGTGAAAGCGTATCTGGCTGGCGGCATTGTCTTTCCTGAGCGGCCAGGCATTGGCGCTGTCGCGGGGAGTATCGTAGCGGATGTTGAAAGTGATTACGTTCAGATGCTGAGCATGGGCCATCTGAAAACTAAAAGCGATAATAAGAGGCAAAAAGCGTTTCATAAGTCAAAGCTAAGAAGGGAACGCAGATTATCAGGGTCTGTTAGGATTTATCAGGATTTGTTCATGAAACTTTGAGCCGTTTAGTAATTGCAGCGAGTAATCTTAATAAATCCTAACAGACCCTGATAATCCGCGTTCCCTTTCTCAACCCAAAAGATGACCTCTTCCCCACTCGCCCTTCCAACTCCCCGCTCATAAAATTCCTACCTCCACCTGAGCGAAGCCCTTTGCTAATCCCTAACTTTAGTACCCTTATTAAACTACTACTTGAATATGAGAAAGATTGCCTGTTTAGTTCTGGGCAGCCTTATGGCTCTTCCCATGCTGGCGCAGCAAACACCCATGTGGATGCGCTACCCCGCCATCTCGCCCGATGGCAAAACGATTGTTTTCAGTTACAAAGGCGACCTCTATAAAGTGAACAGCAGCGGAGGCGACGCCTACCCGCTCACACTGCACGAGGCACACGATTTTATGCCGGTCTGGAGCCGCGATGGCAAATGGATCGCTTTTGCCAGCGACCGCTATGGCAATTTTGATGTATACATCATGCCTGCCACCGGAGGCGAAGCCAAAAGGATCACCTACCATTCTGCCAACGACGTGCCGTACGATTTTACGCCCGATGGTAAATCAGTGCTCTTTGGCACCAACCGTAACGACATTTACACGTCCGCACGCTTTCCGCAACGCGGCCTGTTCCAGCAATTATACGAAGTGCCCGTTACCGGCGGCCGCTCTGTAATGTATTTCTCCGCAGGCTCTGAGTTCGCCCGTTTTAATTCAAAAGGCGATAAGCTCATCTTCCAGGACCGCAAAGGTTACGAAGATGCCTGGCGCAAGCGCCACACCAGCGCAGTTACGCGCGACATCTGGGTGTACGATACCAAGAAAGATGAATACACACAGGTATCAACATACGAAGGTGAAGACCGTGAGCCTGTATGGGGCAGCGACGACAATACATTCTATTACCTGAGTGAAAAAGAAGGATCGCAGAACATTTACAAAACTGCGCTCAACTCAAAAGAAGCTGTTCCCATTACAAAGATGAAGAACCACCCTGTTCGTCATCTTACCCGCGCTGCTGATGGCACACTCTGCTTTACTTACGATGGTGAGGTTTATACCATGAAAGATGGTGCATCGCCACAGAAAGTGAAGATCAACGTAAGCACAGATGCACGTACCAATTCAGAAAAAATTCTTCCCATCAACACAGGCGTTACACAAACCGTGCTTTCTCCCAATGGAAAAGAGATCGCATTTGTTGTTCGCGGTGAAGTGTTTGTTACTTCTGTTGAAGGTGGTTTAACCAAGCGTATTACCAATACACCGGAGCAGGAAAGAATGGTGCGATTCAGCGCTGACGGCCGCTCGCTTTATTATTCTACTGAGCGCGGCAACAGCTGGGACATCTATCGCGCATTCATCGAGCGTAAAGAAGAACCTTACTTCTATGCATCGACTGTTATAAAAGAAGAACCATTGATTGCAACCGACGCTGAAGAATTTCAGCCTGAAGTTTCTCCTGATGGAAAAGAAATAGCTTACCTGGAAGAAAGGAATGTGCTGAAGGTATATAACATCGCTTCTAAAAAAACACGCACCATTGTTCCGAAAGGTGTGAACTTTTCTTATGCCGATGGTGACCAGTATTACAGATGGTCGCCCGATGGAAAATGGATCGCTTTCAACTCTGCAGAAGGCCGTTGGGGCAGCTCGGAAGTAGCGGTGATGAAGGCCGATGGTTCTGGCGAAAGATTGAACCTCACCGAAAGCGGGTTCTTTGATGGCGCAGCCAAATGGGCATTCGGTGGCAAAGCATTGCTTTGGACTACTGACCGCGATGGTAAAAAGCCACTGGCCTTCCAGGGTGCAAGAGAAGTTGACGTGTACATCATGTTCTTTGACCAGGAAGCCAGTGATAAATTCAAGCTTACTAAAGATGAGTTTACGCTGTTGAAAGAAAAAGAAGAGAAAGACAAAGAAGCAGCTAAGAAAGATACGAGCCTGAAAATTGCTCCGCCCGCAAAAGGATGGGAACCCAATTTTGAAGGACTCGATAACCGCAAGATGCGCCTGACCATTAACTCGGGCAACATCTCTGATTATATGATCAGCTCCGATGGCGAGAAACTGTTTTTTCTTGCGCGCATGGAAAAAGGATACGATCTGTGGATGACCAACCCACGCACAAAAGAAACGAAGCTTATTGCCAAGCTGGATGGCGGCCCTGCAGGCATGGATATTTCCAAAGACGGCAAAACAGTTTTTGTTGTAAGTGATGGCCGCATTGTGAAAGTGGATGCAGAAACACCAAAGCCACCATCTCCTGTTACAGTAAATGGTGAAATGGTATTGAAGGCAGACCAGGAGCGTGCTTACATATTTGATCATGCATGGAGACAGGTAATCAAGAAATTCTATGATCCGAAAATTCATGGTCTTGATTGGAAATACTACCACGATTCTTACGCGAAATTCCTGCCGCACATCAACAACAATTACGACTTCCAGGAACTGCTGAGCGAATTGCTGGGTGAACTGAATGCATCACACACAGGTGGCCGCTTTGCACCGCCGCAGCAAAATACAGATGCAACTGCAAGCCTTGGTTTATTGTACGATGAAACTTTTGATGGCCCTGGCGTGAAGATCATGGAAGTGCTGAACGGCGGTCCGTTCACCAACGCATCAACAAAAATTAAGAAAGGTGTTTTGATTGAGAAGATAGATGGCGAAGCTGTTACTAACGATATGGATTGGTCGAGGTTATTGAACCGCAAAACCGGCAAGAATGTTTTACTGAGCTTATACGATCCCGAAACAAAAACAAGATGGGAAGAAGTGACCAAGCCTATCGGGCAAGGTGATGAGCAGGGACTGCTGTATGACCGTTGGGTGAAAATGAACCGCAAGAAAGTGGATGAGATGAGTGGTGGAAAGGTTGGTTATGTTCATATCCAGGGAATGAATGATGGGAGCTATCGCACAGTATATGAAGATGCATTGGGCAAGGCTGCAGGCAAAGAAGCCTTGATTGTTGATACACGTTTCAACGGTGGCGGCTGGCTGCACGATGACCTGGTGACTTTCCTGAGCGGCAAGAAATATCTTGATTTTTCTCCGCAGGGAGTAACGCCAACATCAGGTGAGCCACGCAACAAATGGGCTGCACCATCTGCAGTGATCATGAGCGAAAGCAATTATTCTGATGCGTTCTTATTCCCTTATGCTTACAAGAGCCTGGGTATTGGCAAGCTGATAGGCATGCCTGTTCCCGGAACCGGTACAGCAGTATGGTGGGAAACACAGATCGATCCAACATTGGTGTTTGGTATACCAATGGTAGCCACTATCGGTAAAGAGAATCGTCCAACTGAAAACCTTCAGTTAGAACCAGACATTCGCGTTCCGAATGATTACAAATCTGTTCTTTCAGGAAAAGATCCTCAGTTGGAGAGAGCGGTGAAAGAGATGTTGGATGAGATAAAGAATGGTAAAACGAAGAAGGGATTCTAGCGCAGGGCGCAAGGAACAAGATATAAGAAACAAGGTACAAGGGGTCCCATCGTAGTGATGGGACTTTTTGTTTTTATTAGTGACTCACCTGTCATTTCGAACCCCGGATGCAGGGACTTACCGAGCTAACAACCGGGGTGAGAAATCGAGAGCTACAGCGACTCAGATTCGGCTCTCGGCGAAGGCGGCCCCCTCCTTTCCTCCCCCAATAGGGGAGGCGAGGCAGCCTCGCTGCATAATAGCAGTCCATCATCTTTTTTATTACTTCTTTTTGTCGCATACATCTTGTAGGCTGCGCTTACGTAGTGCCTCACTTGTCATTTCGAACCCCGCAGCAAAAACTCACCGAGCCAACAACCGGGGTGAGAAATCAAGAGCTACAGCAACTCACAAAATTCACTCACAAGTTCTCCTATCTTCACATTATGCCCGACGAACTTCTCAACATCCCCAATTATTTTCTCTCCTCAATCCACCGCTCTGCAAACTCCATGACCATTACTCTCGGAGACCAACTCGGCAATCACATCCAAATCGAACTGCAAAACCTCGTTCATTATCTTAACCATATAAAAGACCGCCCGCTTTGCAGGTTAAGAGTTGACAGCGGCGGAACCGTTTACGGTTTAGATTTTTCTATGCGACTGAAATGCCCGGAAATAAAAGATTATGAAGTGCTTTATTTGTTTTGGGAGGGTGATGCAGGGCCGGTGTTTAGTGCGTTGGCGGAGAAGGTCGTAATTAACTAACGCAAGCAACAGGCATCAGTCACCCCTCGCCTCGCTTGTCGAATCCCCGCAGCAACAACTCACCGAGCTAACAAGCGGGGATGAGAAATTGAGAGCTACAGCAACCCAATACCCCACCAATTAGCAAGCACCATTTACTTGTGATTTACGCCCCCGCCTTACCCCTCAATGGGAGGTAAGGAGGTCTCTCTAAGAATAGCAATCGTATCATTTAGTTAGATCCGTTATGTGGCGTTTACAGAAATTGCTATCGGACTAATAAATCGGCATAATTAAGAACTCAGTCTTCGGCCCATGATAGCCCTACAACTACTACCTTTTTACTAAAGACGTATCAGCAATAAATCGCTGTTCCTCCATTTTTATATTAAGCAGATTACATATTTGCTGCTTTCTTTCAAACTTGACTTCATACATATACAAATAGTCAATTACAAAACTCTGCAATATTGAAAAAGCAAGTGGATTCTTTTCGTTTAGCCGCCTGAAACTTTCAATTTGTTTAAGCGGAAATTTTGTGTAATGATCTAACTTAATGCCTGTAACAGTTAAAAATATGGAGTTAAACTCATGGGTGGATTGAATCTCCTCGAAGGTATCCGAAAGCTTTTCCGTTCCAATAGCATTAACAATACGCTTCAATATTCCAAATCCCGAAGCGCTCGAAAGACTGAAAATAAGATTTGCCGAAACAGCTTCAACGTCGTTCTTTGTAACTGTCTCCCTTATGAACTTACGTTCAATTATCTTCATAACCAATTCACT
>JBAVMD010000465.1:0-7139 GCA_049689695.1 Chitinophagaceae bacterium
GATCAGCTTCGCTGATCTCATCTGCAACATCCAAAAATCTTCCTTAATCTGCGCTATTCCTTTCTCTGCGCTAACTCTCGTTTCTCTTTTTCTCTGCGGTAAAAAATATCAGAATCCTTTCTTCTCCTCAGTAATTATCTCTGTTCCCCAATCAATTCCTTTAAGCGTTGCGGGCAAGCCGTCCTTCAGCCATTTGGCAGGAGGCGCTCCTTTCAAATGATAATCGAAGAACTGTGACAGGCGAATGGAAAGGTCCTTACGATTTCTTCTTTCTACCAGGTTATGGTCCTCGCCATTGTATTGCAGCAGCCACGCTTTCTTATTCAGCCTGCGCAATGCTGTAAAGAACTCTATGCTCTGGTACCAGGGAACAGCGCCGTCTGCATCGTTGTGCATAAGCAGCAAAGGCGTCTTGATCTTATCTGCACGGAACAAAGGTGAATTTTTAATATACAGTTCAGGCTTTTCCCATAAGGTAGCGCCCAGCCTTGTCTGCGAACGCTCATACTGGAATTGCCTGCTGATGCCAGTACCCCAGCGGATGCCGCCATAAGCGCTGGTCATATTCGCAACAGGAGCGCCTGCGCCGGCCGCAGCAAAAATATTGGTGCGTGTTACAAGATAAGCAACCTGGTAACCACCCCAGCTCTGGCCCTGTATGGCCATCTTATTGCTGTCTACAAATTTCATTTTGCCCAGGTATTTTGCTGCAGACACTACTGAATTGTATGCGCTTTCCCCGGGCTGTCCATCTTTATAATAAATATTCGGATCAAACACCAGGTATCCGTTGCTTACAAAATAAGCGATGTTGATAGTGGAGGCGCTTGGCGCCGGTGCGCGATAATTATAACGGGTATCTGCATCTTTCTCATAGAAATAAAAGATAACAGGATATTTTTTGGTGCTGTCGAAGTTCTCCGGCTTGAACAGCAATCCTTCACTCATCTTACCATCGAACATCTTCCATTTATGCAGCTCTACCGTATACCAGTTATAATCTTTCTGCTGCGGATTGATGTTGCTGAGAATAGTTGCCGATGCGATATTCGTTCCTACATTTTCATTCAGCCTGCTTACCGTCACGTTCGGGCTCATAGATGGGCTCATGCTGATGTAAGAGATCACATCGCTGTTCTTTGCTTTTATAAAAGCATTCAGCGCTAAAGGGAATGTCATTGGCTCCTTTGCTGCAAAAGATTGACCGAGCGTATGCAACACCAATCCATCGCCCTTGGCCTTATTATCAAAAGCAGTCAGCAGCAAGGGCTGTCCTTCGCGGATAAATCTTTCTTCCCTGTCTAACGAAACATACCTGTAAGTAATATTGTATTTGCGCCCTGCGCCTGCAGTTAAGCTTACAGGAATTTCCTTGCCATCGGGATCGCATTTCCAGATATCGTACTTATCATACACATAAACATATTTATCGTCTTCCTGCCAGCGCATCATTCCATGCGGCGGAGGATCGTCCGGATGATCGTCTTCATCATCCCATACAGGCACTTTAATATTTTTAGTAACAGATGCTGTTGTGCCGGAAGCAACGTTATAAGTGAACCATTGCTTCTTCTGCCAATCGTACCACATTACATATTTGCCTGCAGGCGAAGCGGCAAAAGTACCGCGGATATTTTTCGCAACAAGTTTGCGGCTGCCATCTGCCAGGGATATCACATAAGCGCTTTGTCCTGTGAAACCCTGCCACTGACCTGCCACGCGGTTATTTTTATTTGAAGTGCCCAAAGCATAATCAGCATTTCCTTCATTCATCAAGGCAATATTCTCTGAGCTGTCGTTTGCCAATTGTACTACTTTGCTATCCCCTTTCAACATTACTGCAGTATATCCGCGGCGTAATTCCTGGTCTGCCTGGCGCAATTGCTGCGGCTGCAGGTAATCATCATTATAATGCCAGATGTCGAGCCTCGCGGTTTCAAAATCCACCAGCATAGTATCTCGAACCGGGCGAATGGGCGAAACGCCAAAGAACATTTTACCACCATCTTTACTGAATTGAATATTGGCAAAATCGCTCACGGTAAAACCTTTCACCAGGCCGCCGGTATTCAGGTCAACACGCATTCTGGCGCTGTCTGAACCAGGCGTGTAATACCAAAGCTTATAATATTTACGCAATGCTTTTGTTACGCTGTCACGCTCGGCAACAAATGCCAGTTGCGAACCATCGGTATCGAAAGTGAAACTCTTTGCATCGTTAAAACGCTTCATCACGGTATCAATGCGGCCGTTCGATGGATTTATCCATAACACCAATGCCGCGGAAAGTGAGTCGCCATTCTTGCGCGTGGTCTCTATCATAAATGCATTTCCTTTCTCGCTAAACAAATAATCGCTCACCAGCTTAAAGCGTTTTTCTTCACCTGTTGAAAGATTGCGCAATACCAGCTCAGTGCCTTCTTCTACCGGATCTTCTGAAGGCTTTGAAGCGGTGTTGCGTCTTTCCGGCCTGCTGCCGGTTTGCAAAACAGCTATACCTTTTGTTTTTACATCGTTCACTTTTGCACGAAGGCTGTCTGCCACGCGCTGCAAACTGTCTATCATCCTTGTAAGGTTGTTGATCTGCGTAGCGGAATCTGGCTGCTGCCTCGGCTTAGGCGGTTCAGGCAAAGCTTTGTCAAGATGATAAGCTACCCAGCCCGCGCCTTTTTCAGGCATTTTATATCCTTTCACGCGGGGGATGCGTGCAAGGCTGTCGGTAGCCAGGTTGAGGATCACCAGCGTATCACGCGGCATTTCATCCGGACGTTTCTTTTTGATGCGCGCATCACGAGTATCCTTGAATAAAGGCCGCACGCGGCATACTACATACTTGTTGTCTTCGGAAATGGTTGCGTTATAACCACGCGGCACTTCACGCTTATAGGAGTTATCTGTAGCCTGTATAACCAGGGTGGCATCCCCTTCCTGTGGAGTTACGGAATAAACAATATAACGGCCGTCGTTACTGAGGGTGCGTTCGCCAATCGTCTGCCATCCATCGTAAACCGAATGATCCAGCGGCTTCTTCTGGGCAGCGGCTGAAACGGCAATAAATAGCAAAGCCAATGAACAGAGCTTTCTTAACCACATAGCAATTTTGATTTTGGTAGGCTAAAATAAAACAAACCGGCTGTTAATCTGTGTCTGAACAGTAATTTTCTATGAATGGTTCCTGTGTACGTACACCCGCACCGTTTGCAAAACCACCGACAGCACTATAATCGCCAGGCCGATGTAAAATGAGCTATCAAGATATTTGTTCTCTTTGTACAATGCAAAAGCCAGCAGTATGCCATATAAGGGCTCCAGGTTGTAGCTGAGGTTTACAGTGAACGCGGATATCTTCTTCAGCGCATTCATCGAAAGCTGAAAAGCCAGCACAGTGCAGAACCAACTCAACACCAGCAGCCACAGCAGGTCAGAATACGTGGGAATATAATGTGTGGCAGGAAACAGTTGGAGATAAAAAGGCATTAACACGCTTAGCGTGACCAGTCCGCCCGTAAGTTCATACAAGGTGACAGTTTCAGCCGTGTGCTTTTGCAGAAAGCTGCGGTTAAAAATGGGAAACAGGCAGCCCAGCAAGGCAGAAATGATGCCGATGATAATGCCGGTTTTATATTGCGGATCGAAATGAAAAATGATATAGATGCCTGCCATTACCAGCAAGCCAAGCAATATCTCCTGCCAAGAAAATTTTTTCTTCAGTATTAAGGGCTCAAGTAAAGCAGTAAAAAAACCAATTGCAGAAAAACAAACAAGCGCCACGGACACATTTGCATACTTGATGCTGCCGTAAAAACTTACCCAATGCAAGGCAGCTATAAATCCTACGCCCGTTATGCGCAGCAGGTCTTTTGTATTGATGCGTTTTATCTTGCCTGCAAAGAAAAATAATATCCAGAGTGTTATAACGGTTATCAGCAACCGGTACCATACCAGCAATCCTTCATTCAATGTAATGAGCCTGCCAAGAATACCTGTAAATCCCGCCAGCAGCACTGCCGCGTGCAATTGAAGGAAAGCCTTTTTCAAATAATTAGCAAATTAGCAAATTCGAAAATGTGCAAATGGAAAACGTGAAAGTATTGAATTACTGCCTAAACAATAATTAATTGAAGAAATTACAGGCATAGCAACTTCATTTTCTAATTTTCGAATTTGCTAATCTGCTAATTAATCAACAAACACCTCCGGTTGGTGCGACCTGTTAAAAGGGTCGGAAACGGGGAGTTTTTTTACGCGGTTGCGGTAGTCTTTAAAAAGGCTGTGCCACCTGAGATTGAGCACGCCCAATATGCCTTCTTTTACGATGCCTTTATTCATTTTTGAACTGCCGAATTTGCGCTCGGCAAATATGATAGGCACTTCTTTTATCCTGAAGCCCAGTTTCCAGGCTGCAAATTTCATTTCTATCTGGAAAGCATAACCCACAAAGCGGATGCGATCTAGGTTGATGGTCTCCAGCACTTCTTTCTTATAACAAACAAAACCGGCTGTAGGGTCTTTCACTGGCATCCAGGTAATCATGCGTGTGTAGAAAGATCCGCCTTTAGATAACCATACCCTGTCCCAGGACCAGTTCACATTTCCTCCGCCTTTTACATACCTGGAACCAATGGCCACATCGGCCCCGCCATTCTTGCACGCATCATATAACCGGTCGAGGTCCTGTGGGTTGTGCGAAAAATCGGCGTCCATTTCAAAAATGAAACGATAACCTTTTTCAACAGCCCATTTAAAGCCATGGATATAAGCAGTGCCTAATCCAAGCTTACCTTTTCTTTCTTCGAGGAATAGCCTGCCGGGATAGGCAGACTGTGTGTCCCGCACAATTTGCGCGGTGCCGTCAGGAGAACTGTCATCTATCACCAGGATATGGTAATCCTGGTGCAATGCGAAGATCGTTTTCAGGATATTGACGATGTTCTCCTGCTCATTATAAGTTGGTATGATGACAAGCTTTTCCAATGCTACGTTAAACTACGAAATTACACGTTTTTAGCAGAGGGTTTTTTTGCACGGATGGTTAAGAAAATGTTTTTAGCCCTTCTTTAACAGCGTACGGTTTAGTATCTCGGTAAGCTTCTGCTTTGTATGAAGCGGGAATTCCCCTTTCATCATCCAATCATAATACTGCGGCTCGGCTTTTAGTATGTCCGCTATAGGCTTGCCTTTGTGCTTTCCAAAATTAAAGACTTCCACTCCTTTTTCCATAACGAACCTGCGGGCAAGGTCAATGATCTGGTCTTCACCCAGGAACCCGAGGATGGTTTCTACTGAATTTCCCAATTGAGGATATCTTTCTATCTGGGCTTCCAGCACCTCGCAGGTAGCTGCTGCATCTACTTCAGCGCTGTGCGCGCCCTCCAGGGTCTTGTTGCAGTAAAACCGGTAGGCTGCGCCCAGGGTGCGTTGTTCCATCTGGTGAAAGATCTTCTGAACATCTACAAGCTTCTTGTTGGTGATGTCGAACTCAAGGCCGGCCCGGAGAAATTCCTCCACCAGCATGGGTATATCGAACCGGTTGGAATTGTATCCGCCCAGGTCGCAATTCTCGATGAATTGTTTTATTTCATTGGCTACCTGCCTGAACACGGGCGCTTCCTTCACCATATCGTCCGTAATGCCATGTACATCGCTTGAGCCGGGAGGTATGGACATCTCGGGGTTAATGAGCTTTCGCTTTACCTGCCGGGTACCATCCGTATTCAGCTTAACAACAGCTATTTCGATGATGCGGTCACAGGCTAAATTCGTTCCGGTTGTTTCAAGGTCAATGAACGCGAGTGGCCTTTTTAATTGCAATGGCATTTCCGTGCTTTAATTGTATTGTGTTATCTGGTGTGCAAATGTAGTAACATCTAATCCATCATAATTGCCGGAACTCATTAAAACTACATTCGCCTTATCGTATTGGCGGGATTGCAGCCATTCCTCCAGGTCTTCTTTGCGGTTAAACACCTCGAGGTCTTTCTTGCCAAAGCCTTCCTGCACCTTTCCGGCCGGCAGGTCGGGCATGCGTTTTATTTCCAGTGCGTGCTTCGAATAAAATACTGCGGCATCGTCTGCTTTGTCCATTGCGCCCGCGTATTCTTTCATAAACTGTTCATTGAGGCTGCTGTATGTATGCAACTCCAAAGCTGCTATAAGCCTGCGGTCAGGGAATTGTTGCTTTACGGCTTCAATGGTGGCTTTTACTTTTGAAGGGGCATGGGCAAAATCGCGGTACACATTCACCTGTTCGTTAAATGCCAGCAGCTCAAGCCTTTTAGAAGCGCCGGTGAAAGAGGCCATGGCAGTTACAAATTCCGTTGCATCGATGCCCAGCTCTTTACAGGCAAGGTATGCGGCGTGCAGGTTGAGCAGGTTGTGATCGCCAAATACTTTGATGGCACCACCCGCATCGTCTATGCGGATCACGGTTTCGCCGGCATTTATTTTATGTTCCGGCAGGCCGTAAGGAATTTTGCGAACAGCAGATGGATAATCGTTCACCAGCTTTTGTAATACCTCATCAGTTTTATTATAGATGAGCACCCCGGCGGGGTCTATCTTGTCCAGGAAAATGCGGAACTGTTCCAGGTAAATATCGAAAGTGGGGAATACGTTGATGTGGTCCCAGGCAATTCCTGTAAGGATGGCAATATGTGGATGCAGAAAATGAAATTTGGGGCGCTTTTCCAGCACGCTCGCGGGGTATTCATCGCCTTCGCAGACAATGACCGGGGCATCGGTAATGTTCACTGATTGCGAAAACCCTTCAAGCCGCGCTCCCACCAGGTAATCAAACGGCTTACCCGAATGCTTCAGCACATGCATGATCATGGAAGTAGTGGTGGTTTTTCCATGGCTTCCGCCAACTACCACGCGCTTTTTATCCTGGCTTTCCTGGTAAATGTATTCGGGGAATGAGTAAACGGGGATGCCCAGCTCCGTGGCTTTGCGCAGTTCGGGATTATCGGCCCGGGCGTGCATTCCCAGAATGATGGCATTTATACCCGGTTCTATCTTTTCAGGGAACCAGCCTTCTTTTTCGGGAAGGATGCCTTCTGACTGCAGGTTTCCCCGTGCCGGTTCAAAGATCTCGTCGTCGCTTCCGGAAACCTCATAACCTTTCCTGTGCAGCGCCAGGG
>JBAVMD010000466.1:0-1798 GCA_049689695.1 Chitinophagaceae bacterium
ATAGAGATCTTTGGTGGATACGATTTAACGGTGCATGCCGACCTGGTAAATCCTACTTTGAATAACTTCTTTGGATTGGGAAACAATACAGAGATAGATGAAGACAAGAACATTCGCCATTATCTTGCGCGATACAATTACTTTGAAGCAGATGCCCTGATCAAGCAAAGATTAAGCAGTGCCCTGCACATAGCTGTCGGTCCAACATTCTATCATTACTGGTACGAACCGGAAAGCAATCGCAACAAGATACTGGAAAGCCCTTCCCTGATAGGTCTGGATTCTTTAAGTGTTTATACAAATAAATCTTATGTGGGAGGCAAGGCTGCCATTAACATCAACAATCTTAACAGTGAGTTGTTTCCTACACGCGGGATACTATGGAATAACGAGTTCACATTCCTATCAGGCGTAACAGGCAATAGTGGTTCGCTTACGAAGTTTACATCTGATATGTCTGTATACGCCAGCTTAAGCGCCCCGGCAAGGCTGATAGCTGTACTGCGCCTCGGCGGCGGTCATATCTTCAATGAAAAATTTGAATATTTTCAGGCATTGAACCTGGGTGCCAATAACTTTTTGCGCGGCTTCAGAAAAAACCGCTTCAGTGGATCTTCATTGGCTTACGGAAGCCTGGAACTGCGTGCGAAATTATTCCAGTCGAAATGGTACATACTGCCTGGAGATTTTGGCCTTGTTGCTTTTAATGATCTTGGTCGTGTGTGGCTGAAGAACGAGAATTCACGGCGCTGGCACTATGCCTACGGAGGCGGTATTTACTATGTGCCTTTCAACATGGTGATCGTATCTGCCACGGCTGCATTTTCAAAAGAGGAGAACCTGTTGAATTTTTCAGTTGGAACAAAAATTAATATTACTTTCTAGATTATGGATTATCATAACATATATAAAAAGGTAGAAGGCTTTGTAACGGAATTGTATGAGAAGAACCAGACGGATAAGCTGGCGTTTCACAACCTTGACCATACTGAAAAAGTAGTGGCGCGGGTTAAAGAGATCGGGCAGAACTATGAACTCTCGGAAAAAGACCAGTTTATATTGTATACTGCCGCATGGTTTCATGATGCAGGACATTTGTTCGTTGATCAGTCAAAGCACGAAATGAAAAGTGTGGAGCTGATGCGGGATTTTCTGCAAAAATATACGACAGATGAAAGCATGTTGAAAGAAACAGGGGATTGCATACTTGCCACGCGCATGCCGCGCAACCCGCAGAACGATCTGCAATACATTATTTGCGATGCGGATACTTATCATCTTGGCACTAAGGAATTTAAAATAACAAATAAGCAGATCAGGAAAGAATATGAATTGCGCAATATTCCCGCCCCGGCAATAGGTTGGAAAAAAAGCGCGCTTGAGTTCCTGGAGAACCACGAATTCTATACTGACTATTGCAAGAATTTATTGAACGAAGGAAAACAGGAAAACATCGAGCGTATGAAAAAGAAAGTAAAAGATACAGATGAAATTACGAGCTATCAGCCCACCAGTACCATGTTTGGTGAGCCGCCTGCCCCGTCTACCAAAGAAAAAAAGGGCGCGGCTGCTGATGCTAAATCCAAGAATACATTGCTTAGTCGCGGCATACAGACCATGCTGCGCCTTACATCAGAAAATCATCTCGAGCTAAGTAATATGGCGGATGGAAAAGCGAACATCCTGATATCGGTAAACTCCATCATCATATCTGTTATACTTACCGTTTTGCTGCGCAGGCTGGAAATAGATACGCATCTTACAATTCCTACAATAATATTCCTTGCATTTTCTGTAG
>JBAVMD010000467.1:0-9418 GCA_049689695.1 Chitinophagaceae bacterium
AACCCGGATGATGTCCTCAAAAATAGCAGTAAGAATTTATTATTGCTTAGTGATACGCTGACTGAAATTTTCTGAACCGGAACGGAAAACGATGTAATAGCTTCCGTTGCTCATGCCTGTAAGATCAAGCGGAGTAACCACTGCATTGGCAGCAACCTGCACATCTTTCACCACTTGGCCTGTAAGGTTCACCACCTGGAGGCGGCTTCCACTAATGGCCTTAGGATGCTGCACCACCATAGTGTTACGAACAGGGTTAGGATATACTTCGATAGCTGCAGATACCTTGCTCTTTGCACTTACCACATGGCTTACACGCACTGTTCCGTCTAAATCAATTATGCGCAGGCGGTAGAAATTATTTGAAGCAACAGGAAGTGCGTCTGAATAAGTATACGTCTTCTTGCTGTCTGCATTCACACTGCCGATGGTTTGAAAATTAACACCATCAACGCTTCTCTGAACCTCATATCTTGCCACACCGGCTTCCAGGGCTGTTGTCCATGTAAGCTTAATAGTGCTGCCTTCTTTAGCGGCATCAAAATTATCCAACTTAACAGGCAAAGCAGCAGCGCTTCCGCCGTTAGAGAAATTATCAAACACTACAATGCCATCACCAGATGAACCGTTAGCTGTATTGATCACAAACTGGTATCTCACAGCAGTACCTGATGTAAGGCCGGAGAATTGAACGCAAGTCTGACCTGCACTTACAAAGCTTCCTGCATTCTGGTTGCAGGTAAATAATACCGCGCTTGTTGATGCATTGATGATCCTTAAAGTTACGCTTGAGATGCTGGAAGTGGAACCGGTCACGGAAAAGCCCAAGACACCGCCGGAAGCACTCAGCGTATATACACCCGAAGTGATGGTATAAGCGCTGTTCCTGCTGGCAGGGTTTACATTGAACCTTCCGGCGCCTGCATTATAAGTAAAATTTGCGCTTGTAAAGGTGCCGCTGTTGCCATTAAAATCTTCGGTAACGTTACCACCCGTGCAAGGTCCTGCACTTGCAGCATTGGTACAGGTTTGGGCTTGAATACCCTGATAAGTAAAGCCCGCAATCGCTAACAAAAGGTAAAACTTTCTCATACAATTTTTTTGTTTAATAATGAATAAGATGGTTCCAGGAACTGGAGTATGAGTTTTTACAGGAAGTGGAATCAGATCGAGCGAAGACTATTCAAAGGATGGGAATACAGTTTATCTTAAGGCGTTATTTGCTTACTTAGCAAACAACAGGCCATTATAAGCAAGCTCAGGAGTTTAAATTTTGAAATTTTCGTGGATAGTTGGGTGCAGATAAAGAAAAGATCAAACTGATAAGGATAGGAAGAATGGAATACGGGCGCAATATATAACACGATTTTAAACCGTGCAAGTATCTGTGGCCTCGTTAACAAAAGCCTGACTAATTATTGACCCAGATGAACTGCGGTCAGGCTTTCCCGCGAGTGCTTAAGCTCCGCAGGCGTGCCGGCAAATACCAGGCTGCCGCCTTTATCTCCAGCTTCAGGCCCCAGGTCGATCACCCAATCTGCCGAACGTATCACATCCATATTATGTTCTATCACCAGTATGGAATGCCCCTGTTCTATCAACGCATTGAAAGAAGCCAGCAGCTTATTGATATCATGAAAGTGCAAACCGGTTGTAGGTTCATCAAAAATGAACAGGATATGACCATGGCCTTTCCCCTTTCCAAGAAATGAGGCAAGCTTTACCCTTTGTGCCTCACCACCGGAAAGCGTATCCGAAGACTGTCCCAGCTTTACGTAGCCCAATCCTACATCGCTCAAAGGCCTGATGCCATTACTGAGCGACTTTTCATTCTTAAAAAACTCCAGGGCTGCATCAACACTCATTTCCAACACATCGTGAATGCTCTTTCCATTGTACGTTACTTCCAGCACTTCTTCCTTAAAGCGGCGGCCGCCACACACTTCGCACACAAGGTGTACGTCTGCAAGGAACTGCATTTCCACTACCTGCTCGCCTTCTCCCTTACAGGCGTCGCACCGGCCTCCATCTACGTTGAAAGAAAAATGCTTTGCCTGGAAACCGCGCATTTTCGACAAAGGCTGTTTCGAATAAAGGTCACGTATATCGTCGTACGCCTTAATATAGGTAACGGGATTGCTTCTCGATGATTTACCAATCGGGTTCTGGTCTACCATTTCCACCTGTGTAATGTAATCAACATCGCCGCTGATGGTCTTGTGCATGCCCACTTTGTCTACAAACTCACCCTTCATCTTTTTAAGTCCCGGATAAAGTATCTGCCGCACCAGGGTGGTCTTTCCGCTTCCGCTAACGCCGCTAACCACACTCAATACATTCAGCGGAAACTGAACAGTAATGTTCTGAAGGTTATGCTGCCTTGCCTCTTCCACGGTAACAGAGCGGTTCCATGTGCGGGGCTTGTTGGGAGCCTGAACCGTGAGCGCCCCGGAAAGATATTTGCCCGTAAGGCTTTTTTCATTGCCAATGATGGTATCGTAATCACCTGCAGCTATCACCTCGCCGCCGAGATGCGCAGCCAGCGGGCCCATATCTATGATGTAATCGGCCTCCTTCATCATCATTTCATCGTGCTCCACAACAACCACTGTATTGCCAAGGTCGCGCAGGTTCTTAAGTACCCTTATAAGCCGGGCCGTATCGCGTGAATGAAGGCCAATGGACGGTTCATCCAGTATGTATAGTGAATTGGTAAGATTGCTGCCCAATGAACGCGTAAGCTGAATGCGCTGGCTTTCTCCCCCGCTCAGGCTGTTGGCCAGCCTGCTGAGCGTAAGGTATCCCAGCCCTACGTCCAGCAAAGTATCCAGTCTTTGATGGATCTCTAATAAAATACGCTTGCCTACCTGCTGGTCGTACACAGAGAGTTGCAGTTCATCAAACCAGGTCTTGAGGTCGCGCACCTGCATCTCGCACAGTTCACCTATGTGCCTGCCATCGATCTTTACAAACAAAGCTTCCTTCCTGAGGCGATAGCCCTTGCACTCGGAGCAAAGGGTTCTTCCCCGGTACCTCGATAGCAACACGCGGTATTGCACCTTGTACAGGTTCTGCTCTACTTCTTTAAAGAAATCATTGATACCGTGCGCGTATTCATTGCCTTCCCAGAGCATTTGATACTGCTGCCTGGTAAGGTCTATGATAGGTTTATGAATAGGAAAATCAAATTTCCTGGATGCCTTTATAAATTGCTCACGCCATAAGCCCAGCTTCTCTCCTTTCCAGGGGGCTATGGCTCCTTCGTAAACGCTCAGGCGCTTGTCTGGTATTACCAGGTCGGCATCTATGCCCAATACCTGGCTGAAGCCTTCGCAGACGGGGCAGGCCCCGAATGGATTATTGAAAGAGAACAGATTAGGCACGGGTTCTTCAAACTGCAAACCATCCAGTTCAAAACGGTTATTGAAATGAAGCATGGTCGATCCGTTCACTTCAACATACAAGTCGCCCTCACCTTCGTAAAAGGCGGTGCCTACTGAGTCGCCCAGGCGGTGACGGTCGTCTTCGTCAAACTCTTTTACCACAATACGATCTACCAGCACATAAGCGGAGCCGGGGGGGTAGTTCAACGAGCTGGCCTTTGCAAGCTCGTCTTCTATCCGCACCACCTCGCGGTTGATGTACATCCGTGAAAAGCCCTTCTGCACCAGGATATTCAGCTCTTCGCCGGCCTGGCGGTTGCGGTGCTGTCTGAAAGGGATCAATATAAAAGCCTTGTCCCCGGTATTTAATTTACTGATGGCTGCCACCACATCGTTCACATCGTCTTTCTTTACTTCACGGCCGCTAACGGGGGAAATGGTCTTGCCTATTCTTGCATAAAGCAGGCGGAGGTAATCATATATCTCCGTCATGCTCCCCACGGTTGAACGGGGAGTGCGGGTGATCACTTTTTGTTCGATGGCGATGGCGGGGCATAAGCCGCGGATGTAATCCACATCCGGCTTGTTCATGCGCATGAGGAACTGCCGTGCATAGGCGCTCAGGCTTTCCGCATACCGGCGCTGCCCTTCGGCAAAAAGGGTATCAATAGTAAGGGATGATTTACCTGAACCCGACACACCGGTAACTACTACCAGTTTGTTGCGGGGTATCTCTACCGTAATATTTTTAAGGTTGTGTACACGGGCGCCTTTGATAAGGATCGCATCCTGTTTTCCCGGAATGATAGCGTCTTTTTTTTCGGCCCGCCTGCTCACTGCTTTTTTGGTTGCTCTTGCTGTAGTTGCCATAGAAGGATTGCAAAAATACGGATATTACGAACCCTCGCTAAGGGTTTTTACTCGGCCAAATGTTGTGGGATTGTTATAGAGCGAAAATATTTTTCGATTCTATTGTTATTCTCAAAATTTCTCTATCTTTAGAAAAGAAATTTTGTACCTATTAGATAACTAAACTCTTCTGCCTATCGACTATCGCTTCTACTCAGAAAAGCCGTTTCAGTTAAAATCCTTTATTAATAAATATCCTATAACCTTCAAAAACCGTAGAAGTTTATGAAATCGCTTCGTTCCATGACGGATCATGAATTGATCCAAAGCTTTCAGGATGGAAATCTCCATGCGCTTGAGACCCTTATTCTTCGTCATAAGGATAAGCTGTACACTTCCATTCTCTTTTTAGTTAAAGACAAATACCTTGCCGAAGACATTTTCCAGGACGTATTGATCAAAGTTATCGATACTATCCGCGGCGGCCGGTATACCGAAGAGGGTAAATTTTTGCCCTGGGCTATGCGTATCGCACACAATCTCTGCGTAGACCATTTCCGTAAGGTAAAGCGTACTCCTTCTATCAAGACAAGCGACGACCGCGACATTTTCGAGGTGATCAATTTCACTGAAGATGGTGCCGACGTAAAAATGATGAAACGTCAGAGCCACGACCGCGTTCGCCAGATGCTTGAACTGCTTCCTGAAGACCAGCGCGAAGTGATCGTACTGCGCCATTATGCTGATCTCAGCTTCAAAGAGATCGCATCGCTTACCAACTGCAGCATCAATACTGCCCTGGGAAGAATGCGTTATGGCCTGATCAACCTGCGTAAAATGATGATGCAGAAAAAAATAGCCTTATAGAAAAAACAATCTCTACTCTAACAAAAACGGAAAAAAGGGTACAACTGCTAAAAACTAAATGCGAAAAAGATGAAATAAGATATTGTCATTCTGGCCCTCCAACCGACCCTTGAGTTAGTTCTTTTTGCTTGCTTTGTCGGAAGGCTGGAACAGAATGACGCCTAACTAAAACCCCGCGCTATCAGGCCGCGGGGTTTTTTGTTTTGTTGGATTAAAGGATCCGGAAAGAACCCCTTTTAAAAGAAGTTTTAAGACTGATTTTTTAATGCCTTCAGTGGAGGCACGCCAAAACGATCCTGGAAATTTTTTGCGAAATAAGAAGGATTGCTGAACCCTACTTCCATGGCCACCTGTGTAATGTTGCCATATTTATTCTGCATCAACTGCAATGCTTTTTGCAGGCGCAACTCCCGGATGAAAGTATTGGCGGGGCTGCCGGTAAGATTAGTGACCTTCCTGTATAATTGCGACCTGCTCATGCCCAGTTTTTTGCCAAGTTCGTCAATGGAAAACCCGGGTTGAGACAGCATAGAAGAAGTACTGTCGATGAGCAGATGAAGTAAGCGCTCGTCGTCCTGGCTGAGCAGTTTTATTATCTCTTCATCTTTGTAATTGTGAAGAGCCTTAGACTGTGTAAGTTGCTTCGCCAGCGGCGAGATCACTACCTGGCCCCTCTGCGCAATATCACATAAGCGATTTGCCAGTTTGATACTGTCGCCAAACAAATCCTTCTGTTCTGTAACAGGTTCTCCCGCACTGATGCCAATGCGCACTTCATGCGCATCAACAAATTGTTCCTTCATTTTACCGATGATGCCGATAGCGCATTCAATGGCCGGCTGGCCTTCATTATATGCGGCAATTGTGCGGTTACCCTGCCTGCGCACAAAGCGTCCACCGGTATTTTGTATCAGCTGCTCGATCGTTTCATCAAATAAAGCAGGCTCCGTAACAGAAATCACATCTGTCACCAGGATGATCCTGTAAGCTGAATCCAATGTTCCATCTGATCGCTCAACAATATCGGCTGCATTCACTTTCACTTCGTTGCCCATGAAAGCCATATAATCACCGCCCTGCAACTCGATCACATTACACGGCATATCGCCATGCGCTTCCTGGTGAACGGCTGCACAGGATTCTTTATCCGGGCCTTCCATCAGGCAAAACACCAGACCTGCTTCTTCATTGATCCAGTATTGCAAAAACTTTACGCCGTATTTATCCTGAACAGCAAGGTCGGCAATGTGATTGGCCTTTATCTCCTCCACAGTTGGTTTCACTGAATAGTCAGACGCTTTATGCATATCCATGAACAGCGGCATAATGCAATGTTTTATCTGGTTAGCTCACTCCTGCTCCATTCGCCACTGCTTCATTCGGGTTTACAAACTTCAGCTTACCCGCATCTTCCGCCATCAATATCATTCCATTGCTTTCGATGCCTCTCATCTTGCGCGGTGCAAGATTGGCTACCACCACTACCTGCTTGCCAACTATTTCCTCCGGCTTAAAATGCAAAGCAATACCCGAAACGATGGTCCTTACCTCAAAACCGAGATCAACCTGCAGCTTCAGCAGCTTATCTGCCTTCTCGACTTTCTCTGCTGATGTTATGGTGCCCACACGCAGGTCCAGCTTCGCGAAATCATCGTACTGGATCTCCGCCTTCAAAGGCTGATCATTCTTTTCTTGGGTCTTATCTTCTGCCGGTGCAGGCGGTTTAACGAGATTGTTTTTTAGTTTTTCCATTTGCGCTGTTACTTCAGTGTCCTCAATTTTTCTGAAAAGCAGTTCAGGTGCCCGTAATGAATACCCAACGCTCAACAGCTTCAGCTTGCCTGCATTGTCCCAATCCAGCATTTTGTCCACCACCTTCATCATGTGCAGCATTTTTTTAGCTGTAGCAGGAAGAAATGGGTTGATGAAAATAGCCAGGTTGGCCGTGAGCTGCAGGCACAGGTGCAGGCAATTATCTATCAGTTTCTGGTAATCAGGATTGTCATTCAGTTTTTTTGCAACTATCCAGGGCTCTTTATCCTGCATGTACTTATTTCCTTTGCGTGCAAGGTCCATCACTGCAAACAGCGCATCCCTGAATTTAAAATTTTCCAGGTGCTCTTCTATTTGCTGGCGTGTTTCTTCAAACTCGTTGATCAGGTTCTTATCCTGCCCGTCCAGCACATCGCTATGCAGGGGCGGCACTTTGCCATTGCACAGCTTGTGCATCAGCACAAAAGTTCTGTTCACGAAGTTTCCGAAAATAGAAACCAGCTCGCTGTTGTTGCGATCCTGGAATTCCTTCCAGGTAAAATCATTGTCCTTTGTTTCCGGCGCATTTGCACACAGCACATAACGCAGGCTATCCTGCATACCGGGAAAATCTTTCACATACTCATGCACCCACACCGCCCAGTTGCGGGAAGTGGAAACCTTCTCGCCTTCGATGTTCAGAAATTCATTCGCAGGCACATTATTGGGCAATACAAATTCGCCATGCGCTTTGAGCATTGCGGGGAAAATAAGGCAATGAAAAACGATGTTGTCCTTGCCAATGAAATGCACAAGCTTGGTATCGTCCTTGCACCAGTAATCTGCCCAGTCAGGAGTCAGTTCTTTAGTAGCGCTGATGTAACCGATGGGTGCATCAAACCAAACATACAGCACCTTTCCCTCCACGCCGGGTATGGGTACCTTAACGCCCCAATTGCTGTCGCGCGTCATTGCACGTGGTTGCAGGCCGCTATCGAGCCAGCTTTTGCATTGGCCATATACATTGTTCTTCCACTCTTTATGCTCTTCCAGCACCCATTGCTTCAGAAAGTTCTCATAGTCCTGCAAAGGAAAATACCAATGCTTTGTTTGCCTTTTCACGGGTACCGCATCGCTCAATGTAGATTTAGGATTGATGAGCTGCTCAGGGCTTAATGAAGAGCCGCATTTTTCACACTGATCGCCGTAAGCGCCCGGGTTGCCGCAAATGGGGCAGGTACCTGTGATGTATCTATCGGCCAAAAATGTATTTGCTGTTTCATCAAAATATTGCTCGGTGGTCTTTTCTTCGAACAATCCTTCATCGTACAACTTTTTAAAAAAGTCAGATGAAGTCTGGTGATGAACAGGGTTGGAAGTGCGGGAATAAATATCGAACGAAATGCCCATCTCTTCAAAGCTCTCTTTGATGATAGCATGGTACTTATCAACTATCTGTTGCGGGCTCACGCCTTCTTTCAACGCACGTATGGTGATGGGCACGCCATGCTCATCACTGCCACCGATGAATTTAATATCTCTTTTGCGTGAACGCTGGTAGCGCACATAAATATCCGCCGGAAGAAAACATCCTGCCAGGTGCCCGATGTGAACAGGTCCGTTCGCATACGGCAAAGCCGCTGTAACCAGGTATCTTTTGAATTCAGCCATTTTGCAAAAATACCCTTCGGGCGGCAGAATCTCAAAATCTCACTTCTGCATCATTATAAATTAAGATATTCGCGCAGTTCGTACCGTTCATATAATCCATCAAAACCAGTTGATCCGTGATCATTCCTCCATATCTCGAACCCGGCGATACCATTGGCATTGTTTGCCCTGCAGGTTACATGCCCATCGAAAAAGCGCAAACCTGTATTGATACTTTGAAAGCCTGGGGCTTTAATGTAAAGACCGGCAGTACGCTGGGCGGAAATTCTGACAATTATTTTTCAGGCACCGATGAAGAGCGTTTATACGATCTGCAGCAGATGCTTGATGATGACAGTGTGCAGGCTGTGCTGTGCGGACGCGGTGGTTACGGCCTTGGCCGCATTGTTGACCGAATTGATTTTACCAAGTTTAAAGAACATCCCAAATGGATCATCGGCTACAGTGATGTTACCGTGCTGCTCTGCCATATCTGGCGCAGGTATAAAATTGCAGGACTGCATTCGCCAATGGCTGCTGCATTTAACGAAGGTGGTGCGGAAACAGCTTATGTTCAGTCGATGAAACAGATGCTCACCGGTGAAGAAGCCAATTACAGTTGTGCGCCTCATCATTACAATAAAACAGGCGAGGCTGAAGGAAAATTATTGGGCGGAAATCTTTCGTTGCTGGTGCATCTTACCGGTACTTCATCGGAAATAAAAACAAAAGGAAAGATCCTTTTCCTGGAAGATGTAGGCGAATACCTGTACAGTATCGATCGCATGTTCTGGCACCTGAAACGCAACGGCAAGCTGGATAAGCTGGCGGGATTAATTATTGGGGGATTTACAGATATTAAAGATACAGAGCGCCCTTTTGGAAAGGAGGTTTACGACACTATTTACGAACTGGTG
>JBAVMD010000468.1:0-2445 GCA_049689695.1 Chitinophagaceae bacterium
GCAACTGCCGGCAGTAATCAATACCGCTCAAAGCATAGCTGAAGCAACCAATGCTATTGAAACAGTATTGTTGAATATCTGGAAAAGAATATTGGATAAAGAAAATATCGGCATTCATCACAATTTCTTTGAGCATGGCGGTCATTCACTCAAAGCCATACGATTAATAGGAGCTATCACGGAAGAATTTAAAGCAACAATAAAGCTGCAGGATATTTTTGTTCATCCTACTGTTCATCAACAGGCGATTTTATTACAATCTGCTGCGAGTGCTGTAACGCCTGCCATTCAGCCAGCGATTGAAACAACTTATTACCCACTATCTGCTGCGCAATTACGCATGTGGGTGATCAGACAGGTAGAAGATGCCGGCGGCTATAATATTTGTGGCGCACTGCAATTGGAGGGGGAACTAAAGGGGGTCGCCTGGGAATCCGCCTGGGCACAATTGCTGCAACGGCACGAAATATTGCGTACAGCTTATATGATGCATGAAGGCAGGCCTCATCAACGTGTGATGGAAACAGACGAGCGATGGAATATAGCGCATACAGATGCCCGCATGAATGGTTTGGACATCGACGCTATTTACAGGCAGCACGAACAAAGCCGCTTCAATCTTGAGCAGGGCCCTGTAGTGCGTGCAACGCTCGTGCAATGTGCCGGCAACAGGTATTGGTTTGTTTTTGCATTGCATCATATTGCGGCAGATGAATGGACGCTCGGCATCCTATATGAAGAAATGCTGCAACTATATAAAGCCAATTGTAATAATGAGCAGCCCTTGCTTCGTCCACTGAACATTCGCTACCGCGATTATGCCGTTTGGGAAAATCAGCTCGATGCCACCTTACCGGAAAGCCGCGAATACTGGCTCAATGCATTTTCAGGCGAATTGCCGGTACTGGAATTTCCGGCAGATCATGCACGTCCTGCTGTAAAATCACATGCAGGCGCAGGCAGCTCCATCGCCTTGCCCGGTGTTGCGCAATCATTACAACAACTGTGCAATGCGGGCAATAGCTCCATGTTCATGGGATTGATTGCAAGCGTACACGTACTACTGTTCCGTTATTGCCACCAGTGCGATCTTATTACCGGTATACCGGTGAGCGGCCGCGATCACAACCAGTTGCAGGACAACGCAGGTCTGTTTTTGAATACATTGCCTATACGGTCACAACTTTCCGCGGCTGACTCTTACCAGGATGTGTTGATGCAGGTTCGCGATAACACCGTAAAAGCATTTGAGCATAAGGATTATCCTTTCGACAGGTTGGTAGAAAATCTCAACCTTAAGCCAGACCTTAGCCGCTCTGCGCTTTTTGATGTGTCCATCGTAATGCACGACCAGGCTTTTGTTGCCGGCAATTATACAGACCTCAATCTTTCTGTTACTCCATATAAAGGCCCTGTTACAACGAGCAAGTTTGATCTCAGCTTTCAATTCAGTGTGCAGCAGGAGGAATTGCAATTGGAATTGATCTACAATACTGATCTTTTCAATGAGGAGCGCATTGCTCTTATATTGGCACATTATCGTGAATTGCTGAACGCAGCAATTGCTTGTCCCGGTACAAGTATCGACGAATTGAATTATGTGTCGCAGGCTGAAAAGAATGACCTGTTGAATACATTCCAGGGAAAATCAGAAGCTATTATCTCAGGTCATATTTGCAGCCGGTTTGCATCACACGTCGCTGTGAAGAAAGACACCATCGCCGTAACAGACATCAACAATAAACTTAGTTATGATTCACTGGACAAACAATCCGGTGCCTTAGCAGCTCATTTAATAAAATCGTATGGGGTTGAACCAGGCGATGTGATTGCATTGCGCATGGGCAGGAGCGTGAACATGATCGTATCTATGCTCGCAATCCTGAAAACAGGCGCGGCATACCTTCCATTGGACAAATCGTTCCCGCAGCAGCGGGTCGATTATATGCTGCAAGACAGCAATGTAAAAATGATGATCTCTGACCAAGAGGTTGCATTGAATATTCCATCACTGCTTTGGGATGATAAGCTGCAAAACATTTTGAAAGCTGCTAAGCGCTATGATCTTGCTGATACAAGAACACCTGGCAGCATTGCTTATATTATTTATACCTCAGGTACAACCGGCAATCCTAAGGGCGTACGCATTACAGATCATTCCCTGCTGCACTACGCCGCAGGCATCAACGATGCTTACCAATTACAGCAGATGCCTGAATTGAGGGGATTGTTGGCATCTTCCATTGCATTCGATCTTGGCTATACCAGCTTATGGGGAATGCTTTTGCTCGGTGGCGAATTACAATTGTTGCCCGAATCTGATTATTGGGAACCCCGCCAGGTATTGCGCCAGGTAAAGGAAAACCAAATCGGTTTCATCAAGCTAACACCTTCTCATTTCCGGTTGTTGCTGAACGAAGTATTGCAGGGAGAACAGGGTGGGGA
>JBAVMD010000469.1:0-3259 GCA_049689695.1 Chitinophagaceae bacterium
GCATCAGGATGACCAAAAATATCTACCAGCCCGAAGTTTTCTGCATCCGTTGCAATTTCCAGTTCCGCTTTCACATCGCCTGCAATGGTGAGCGTCCAGTCTGAAGCTGTGGCAGATTCCGTTACCACATACAATTCGCGGAACGAATAAAATGTTTGCGTGAGCTTTATGATCAGTTGCTGCCGGAGTTCGTTCCAGTTCAATATTTTCACAGATTCAGGATGGTGAGCGAGAAAGAAAAAACTTCCTCTTTCCCTGAATGCAAGTACCTGCTTGCTGAATTCAAAATCATCCCCGGCAGGCCCACGGCCGCTTCCGCGTCCTGAATACGGCTTGCTTACGCCATCACTAAAGTTCCATGCCGCCGGGTTTTGCCTGATGTTGTAACCTAATTTACTTTCTTCGGTATCGATAATGCCCGACCGGAATATATTTCCGAGCATGATCATTTCCCCGTTCCTCAATTGGAAGAAATCTCCCGGATAGATGTTTCGATTAAGCGGTTTGGTAGGAATAAAGCCACCGGTGCTTTTGTAAAAACTCCGGTAGAAATTCCTGTAAGCATTTTCCATACGATGCTTGTTAAGAAGCCAGTGCAGCCGCATTGGCCGCTGCAAGGCTCGATTGACGTGATTTCATTTTCGACTGCGCCTTATTCAGGGCCATAATAGCATTGTTGAGCTGACTGGTTGCAAGAACGCTTGCTGTTTGTGTGAGCTCATAATCTTTTACAGCATTTGTGTGCGCATCAATCAGCAATTGCTGCAGCGACGGCGCTTGTTTTTTGTCTTTTGCTTCCTGACCGTTTGCTGTGACCTGGTCAGCGTCGCTGCCTGTTAATGCCTTGTACAGCGACATAGACTGCGCGTAACTCAAAGCAAGTGCGGCTTCCGATTCTATGTTCGAGGCATGCGCGGCAAAAGCTGATTTAAGTGCAACAAGTGTTAACGCAACTGCATTATTGGCGGCTTTTCCAGCCTCGCCCATCATGTTTATTAAATCGTCGGATATAAGCGGGTTCAATGCTTTTCTTTTTGCTATGAGGTTGCCCAGCTTATTGATCACCTGTACAGAAAAGATAAGTTTGTCTATCAGCGTCTTGATGCTTTCTGTAAGACTGTGGGTCTTTGCATCGGCAACTATCATATTGCTGAAAGCAATATCTGCATTGCTTTTAAGGTCTTCTGCACTTTTTACCAATTGCTGCACAAGGTTTTTGTTGTTCAAGGTTTTTGCCTTGTTGTTCTCTGCCGCTGACAAATCTGACTGCAACTTGTTTGATTTTTCAGTAAGCGAGGCTACTATCGCCTGGAACTGTTCAACATCGTGCTGTGCATCCAATACCTGGCTGCTTAACAGGTCCAGTTCGGCTTTTTTCTTTTCCGTTATTCCATATCTTATCACTGCAAGCGGTGTGAGGGGAATGGTGACGGCGGTGTTTATTTTGGCCATAAAATTATTTTTTGATGGTTATTGTTTTAGGAAAGATTGTATTTGAATTCTTTTGTTCCCTCAATGTTTGACATTGCATTCCTGTATTCAGGTAAATGTTCTTCAGATGCAGCAGACACGGTAAGTACAACAGGAATATAAGTTCTGCCAGGTATCAGCCTGTTTCCGAAATTGTCTGTTGTCTCCGGACCAACAAGCGCTTTCCAGTTGCCGTTGTCCACTTTCGTGGTGGGGGTATAATTTCCTGCCAGCACCTGCTCTGCCATGTCGAGGTTGAAGAAAAAGCCCGGCGTCGCATTATTATTTTCGGTAAGGGTCTTCACAGCCTGCTATTTTGTGCTGATGAGATTTATGGTCTTCAGATTTGTAGCGCCCGGGTCAGATTCGTCGCCGTTTTTCAGCATGGCTTCTATTTCCTCATGCAAAGATTTGAGGGAAGATTTGGTAAGCAGCCCTTTGATGGTGTCATTCACCCGCAGAAAAATACAGCGGTATTGTACGGCCGCATCAGGAACCTGGTCAACGCTAAAAGTAACTTTGTGCGAGGCATGTTGCTTAACGCTATCCTCATCCTCGGGTTTGAGAACCTCGATGTTTGAGGCCGCCTTCAATTGGCTTACGAGAACGAATGGTTCAGATGGGGCTGAAAGGAAGTCGTCAAAATCATTGACCCTGCGTTTGTACGCATCCTTGTAAGTTGCAAATACGAAAACAACATAGGAGTTCCCCGGTTTGATCAGCGCGCCGTCAGTATCCTTTAGTGCAGTTGGTGCATTGTCTTCGCCGGCCTTGTTGATATCTATCGTACGTTTCACCCAGGATTTTTCGTGATCCAACAAACTGATCTTTATGCGCTGGTCCTGCACATCCTGCAAAGCGCTTGCCTGTGAAACAGAAAAGATAAGCTTCTTGCTTTCTTTTGCTATAAAAAGATAATAATCCTGAACAGGAGAATCTTTCTTTGTTTCATCCCGGTCAAATACTTCTTTGATCAGGTTGAACTTTACTTCGAAACTGGTATTGGTTATTTGTGCAGCGGGAACAGTCAGGCCCTGGTTGAGTTCTTTTTTGGCGGAATCATAAGCTGCTTTAGTAGCCCTGTAATTCACGCTGACATCTTCGAAAGCGCCTTCGGCCAGTTTTTCTTCGGCACTGATGGTGGAACGTGCGGTATTTGCACCAGACACTGCCTGCACTGAGTTGTCAAAATCAGCAGAAGCGATCTTCAGCATATTGTTCATAAGGCCATTGGTGCTTTTTGATCTGTCGAGCACCGTGTTGCCGGATACTCCTGAAGTATGAATTGAAACTTCCATGGCAAGTTGCGAGGCCAGCTCGGCAGAGTAAGCAGTATCGTCCATTAATTCCCGCGCATCTTTTGCCTGCTTATAAATATCGCTTTCAAAATCTGCTGCATTCACGATGCTGAAAATACCTCCCATATCACTGGCCAGCCTGATAACAGCAGTTGTGGCGATCTGCACATTGGCAGCGCAAACGGACGTGTTGGTTACAGATTGCTTCAGGTTGTCGTTGGCCGTATTGGTTGAGCTGAGTTGATTATTGGAAATATTGCTGCTGTTCATGGCCTGTTCTTTTATGACCGTCTTATTTGCAAGATCGTTCCAGGCGGCCCCGAACTTGTCTGCGGCGTCGAGCGCGGCTCCTTCCGCGTAGTAAAGACTGAACATGGAAGCATTCAGTTGGGAGTATACTTTTTTTTGTTCCAGCTCCTGGCTTTGCAGGGATGATACTATGCTGGCGTTTAGGTTTTCGTTGTATGTGTTCATAACAGTTTGTTTTATTG
>JBAVMD010000470.1:0-3900 GCA_049689695.1 Chitinophagaceae bacterium
CATGCAATGATCTATTTGCCCAGGAAACCAAACCAGACACCGTTAAAGTAGGCATTTACATAACCAGCATTCACGACATCGATTTCAAACAAAAAGAATATACCGTTAACCTCTGGCTCTGGCTCAAATACAAAAACAAAGCCTTTGATTTTTCCCAGAACCTGGAAGTACCACAGGCAAAAACTGTTACTAAATCATTTATCTATACAGATACTTCCAATGGTATGGTAAGCCTGCAGATGAAGCTGCAATGCGTGATGAAGGATAACTGGAAGATCGCCAACTTCCCGTTCGATGTTCAGAAACTCAGGCTCTCTATTGAAAACTCCCTATTCGATTCCCGCTCCCTGATTTTTGAAGCGGATACTGTTGGTCACCATTATGATGCTCGCTTTGCCCTCAACGGGTGGACGGTTGACAGCTGCATTCTGGCAGTAGGCACCAAAGTGTATGAAACCAATTTTGGAGACACGAGCCTTGGAAAGCCGCGGGCCGAATACAGTGCGTTCCGTATACGCCTCAGCATCACACGCGATGCCATCGGCCTGTTCTGGAAACTCTTCCTCGGTATGTACATTGCCTTCCTGATCGCTTATGTATGCTTTTACATTCATGCGGATGGCATGGACTCCCGCTTTGGACTGAGCGTGGGCAGCCTGTTTGCCGTGATCGGTAACAAATACATCATCGATTCCTCCCTGCCGGAATCTACTTCTTTTACACTGGTAGATACCCTGCACGGCCTTACCCTGTTTTTTATCTTATGTGTGGTAAGCTCTACCGCCTATTCACTTAATCTGGTGAAACAAAACAAGATCAAACAGGCTAATAAGTTCGACAAAACCATTTCCCAGGTCTTGCTGATCATTTATGTGGCCATGAATATCTGGTTCATTTCAAAAGCTGCCGCAAACTGAGACGCAAGCATTCCGCAATGGCCTGCATTATAGCTGTAACGGCTTCCCTTTCCGGCAAATAAGATTTTGCCCACAGGGCTATAATATTTATTTTTATTCCCCCGGTTCAAACCCCAATCAGTAACCGATCCTCTGTTAGTGATGAAAGTAATTTCATAGCAAACTACCGTTTAAGCATGAAGCAAATGGACATTGGCACAACCGCCTCTCCATATTTTTTGTCTGGCGGTGGCGAGATGGGAGAGCGTATCCGTGAATACAACTGGGCCGCTACACCCCTGGGGCCTATTGATGCATGGCCGCAAAATCTCCGCACCTGCATCCGCATTATGCTCAGCTCCCGCCAGCCAATCTGGATCGGCTGGGGCAGGCAGCTCATCAAATTTTACAATGATCCTTACAAGGCCATTGTAGGTGGCAAGCACCCGTGGGCGTTAGGCACACCCGCCTCTATGGTGTGGAAAGATATCTGGAGAGACATTGAGCATATGCTGAAACAGGTAATGGAAAAAGGCGAAGGCACGTATGTGGAATCTCAGCTGCTTATTATGGAGCGCAATGGCTATCCCGAAGAAACTTATTACACATTCTCGTATACACCGATACCCGGCGACGAAGGAGAAATAGCCGGCATGTTCTGCGCCAATACTGATGATACGGACCGTATTATAAGTGAACGGCAGCTGCTTACGCTTACCCGGCTGGGCAAGAACATAACAGACTCTCAGACCAGTGAAGAGATCATTAAAAAAACAATCGCCACTTTAGAAGAAAATAAATACGATTTTCCCTTTGCACTGTTTTACTCTGTTGAAAATAATAAAGCAGTGCTTACTTACGCTACCAACCTGGGCCAAACAGCAGATGCTGTACCCAAAGAAATTGATCTTGACATAGAGAACGAGATCTCGCAACTGCTAAACGAAGCAGCTGTTACACGGGAGATGCAGGTTTTTAATGGCTTACGGCTAAAACTGGGCGACATGCCTAAAGGAGCCTGGGAAGTTGCTCCTGAAAAGGCGATCATTCTTCCTATAGCGCAGGCCGCCGCAAAGGAGCCTTACGGTTTCCTGGTAGTTGGCTTTAATCCCTACCGCCTTCTGGATGAAAAATATTCGAGCTTTTTTAACCTGGTTGCAGACCAGATAGCTACCAGTTTTGCTGATGTGCATGCGCTGGAAGAAGAAAGGAAAAGGGCGGAAGCGCTTGCTGAAATAGACCGCGCTAAAACAACTTTCTTTTCAAACATCAGCCATGAATTGAGGACCCCGCTCACGCTTATGCTTGGCCCTATTGAAGATGCGTTGAACGATCCCGCCACCATTCCTGATAATAAGGAACGGATGGACGTAGCCTATCGCAATGGATTGCGGTTGCAGAAGCTGGTAAATACCCTGCTGGAATTTTCAAGGATAGAAGCAGGAAGAATAGAAGGACAGTTTAGCCGGGTAGACCTTCACTCGCTTACGCAGGACCTGGCAAGCACTTTCAGGTCGGCAGTAGAAAAAGCGGGAATGGAACTGCAGATACATGCGGGCGAAATAAAAGACGAAGTATATGTAGATGTAGATATGTGGGAAAAGATCATTCTTAATCTTGTATCCAATGCATTCAAGTATAGCAAGGCAGGGCGCATAGACATCCGGGTTACGCAATCCGGCAGCGAAGTAAGCGTAGCTGTTTCAGATACAGGTGCGGGCATTCCGGAAGACCAGCTGGATAAAATATTCGAACGCTTTCACCGCGTGGAAAATACTACCGGCAGAAGCCAGGAAGGAACGGGAATCGGCCTGGCCATGGTAAAAGAACTGGTAAAGCTGCATCATGGCAACATCAGTGTAAAAAGCAAACATGGAGAAGGCTCTACTTTTACAGTAAGCATTCCTACAGGTAAAGACCATTTGCCAAAAGAAAGAATAAAACAGGAAAGCGAACAATCTCTGCGAATTTCCAAAGCAAACAGTTTTATTGAAGAAGCTTTGCGATGGGTTCCTGAAGCTAACGCGAAGCTGAATGGCGGAGGCTTACCCGAAACGGAAGATCCGTTAAACGATAAAAGTTCAGGGCATACACATCATGTGCTGCTTGCAGATGATAATGCAGACATGCGAGATTATGTTTCCAGGCTGTTGCAGAAGAATTATAAAGTGAAGACTGTTGCAAACGGCAGGCTTGCGCTGGAATATGCCAGGCGTGAGTTGCCAGACCTGGTAATAAGCGATGTGATGATGCCGGAAATGGATGGGTTTGAGCTGGTGAAACATTTAAAAAATCATCCTGAGACCATCCAGATACCAGTAATTCTTTTATCTGCGCGTGCCGGTCAGGAAGCTACTATTGAAGGCCTTCAGGCAGGCGCAGATGATTACATGGTAAAACCCTTTTCCGCACGCGAGCTTATTTCCCGGATCGATTCAAACATTAAGATCGCCCAAAGCAGGATCAATGCCGCCAGGCAGCTTCACAACCTGTTTATGCAGGCGCCTGTACCTATCTGTATCCTCAAAGGCGCTGAACACAGGTTTGAATTGGCGAACAGCCTTTTCCAGGGCATAATAGAACAGCGTGACATTGTAGGGAAAACAGTGCTTGAGGCCGTGCCGGAAATAGAAAGCCAGGGCCTCATTGAAATACTCGATGGCGTTTTTACAACCGGCCAGCCATTCTTTGGAAATGAGTTCCTGATACACCTGGTAATAAACGGAAACAGCGAAGGCCATTATTTTGATTTCGTATACTCACCCCTGTATGAAATAGACAATACCATCAGCGGCATCATGGTAGTGGCGCTGGATGTTACTCATAAAGTGCTCGCAAGAAAAGCGTTGGAAAAGAATGAAGAAAGACTGGAGCAATTGGTGGAACAGCGCACCAACGATCTGAAAAAGATCAACGAGGCGCTGGAACGTTCTAATCACGAACTGGAACAGTTTGCATTTGTTACAAGCCACGACCTGCAGGAGCCGCTCAGAAAGATCCAGAT
>JBAVMD010000471.1:0-4038 GCA_049689695.1 Chitinophagaceae bacterium
AAACTCCCCGATCTCTTTTTCTCTGCGGTAAAAAAATCTAACAGTAGCAAGAATTCTTCTATCCTGCTATAATCTCTTTCGCTCCAACCATTTCCCTCACTGCCGCAGCAATCGCCGCTGCATCATACCCAGCCTCTCTGTGAAGTTCTTTAGGTGAGCCATGCTCTACTATCTCATCTGGAATGCCCAGCATTTTTACCTGTGCAGAATAATTATGCTCAGCCATAAATTCAAGAATAGCGCTTCCGAATCCGCCTTTTATCGTTCCATCTTCTACTGTAATGATCTTATTGTATTTGCCAAACACTTCGTGCAACAGTTCTTCATCAAGCGGTTTTACAAAGCGAAGATCATAATGAGCCGGATCAATGCCTGCTGTGCGCAATTCGCGGATGGCGGCAGTTGCAAAATTGCCGGGGTGACCTATCGATAAAATGGCCAGCTCTCTTCCATCTTTCAGCTTGCGGCCCTTGCCGATAGGTATTTCAATAAAAGGCGTTCTCCAGTCAGACAGCACACCCTCGCCTCTTGGGTATCTTATTACAAATGGATGCGTGGTGCTCTCCAACTGTGCCGTATACATAAGATTGCGCAGCTCCGATTCATTCATCGGCGCGCTTATGATCATATTCGGAATGCAGCGCATGTACGCTATGTCGTATGCGCCGTGATGCGTAGGTCCATCTTCTCCCACTAACCCCGCCCTGTCAAGGCAAAAGATCACCGGCAGGTCCTGGATGGCCGCATCATGCACTACCTGGTCGTACGCACGTTGCATGAACGATGAATAGATATTGCAGAAAACTTTCATGCCCTGCGTGGCCATGCCGGCGCTCAGCGTAACGGCATGCTGCTCGCAGATGCCTACATCAAAAGCACGGTGGGGCATCTTGTCCATCATGAATTTGAGCGATGAACCGCTTGGCATAGCAGGCGTAATGCCCAGGATCTTTTCGTTCTTTTCAGCCAGTTCTATTATAGTATGACCGAACACGTCCTGGTATTTGGGCGGCTGCGGCGTTTCGAATTTCTTCTTATAGATCTCCCCGGTTATTTTATCGAACAGCCCGGGCGCATGCCATTTGGTTTGGTCCTGCTCGGCCAATGCATAGCCTTTGCCCTTTACCGTGAGAATATGGAGCAGCTTGGGGCCGGGAATTTCTCTTAGGTCTTTCAGCGTATCTACCAGTTTGGTAATATTATGGCCATCGATGGGGCCAAAATAGCGCAGCTTCAATGCTTCAAAAAGATTACTGCTCTTGGTAATAAAGCCTTTAATGCTGTGTTCCAGCTTGCTGGCCATTTCGCGGCTAAAGTTCTTACCAACGGGCAGCTTGCCCAAAGCCTTCCAGATATCGTCTTTGAACTTATTATAAGTAGGGGAAATGGTTATATCGGTCAGGTATTCCTTCAGGGCGCCTACATTGGGATCAATGCTCATACAGTTGTCGTTCAATATGATGAGCATATCAGTATCGGCCACACCCGCATGGTTCATGGCTTCAAAGGCGAGACCCGCCGTCATAGCTCCGTCACCGATAATGGCAACTGCTTTACGGTCTTCTCCTTTAATTTTAGCTGCCATGGCCATACCCAAAGCGGCAGATATAGAAGTAGATGAATGGCCTACGCCAAAGGTATCGTATTCGCTTTCCGCTCTTTTAGGAAACCCGCTCAATCCCTTGTACTTGCGGTTGCTGGCAAAATTATCCCGGCGGCCAGTAAGTATTTTATGTCCGTAAGCCTGGTGGCCCACATCCCATACCAGTTGATCGAAAGGCGTATTGTACACGTAATGAAGGGCAACTGTCAGTTCCACTACTCCCAGGCTGGCGCCAAAATGGCCTCCGTGCACGCTCACCACATCAATTATGTATTGGCGGAGCTCATCACATATCTGGTGTAATTGTTCGCGGCTGAGACGTTTAAGGTCTTCAGGGGAGTTGATTGTTTTAAGTAAGGAGCCGGGTGCTATTTCCATTGCAGAGGATTCGGGACAAAAATAACGATCATTCAGTTCATTCTCTCAGCTTTAAAACGAAGGAAGCTTCAGATCAGTTCATTTTTGTGAAAATTTATTTAAAAACCCTAATTTTCAGGGAATGGCTGCAAAATGCAGACCACTTACCAGACGCATGAGCCATTAATATATTATGACTGCCCGCTTTTGGGGCTAAGCGTTAGTTTTACACTTTACACATGTTGAGCAGATCATACAAATACTACTGGTGGTGTCAGTTTGCGGGTTGGGGATTTGTGGGTTTATCCATGATATTCTTTGCCTACACCTTTGAGCAGAAAGTGACTGAGTTGTTCCTGGCAAGGATAGGCCTCGTTATCATGGCCGGCATCACTACCACTCATTTATTGCGTTGGGTGATCCGCCGTTTCAACTGGCTTTTACTGCCTATCGAAAAGGTATTCCCAAAGTTGCTGATAGCTGTAATTATTTCCAGCATTGTCTGCAGTTTGCTGGTAATGGGGGCCGTGAACTTTTTTGGCCTCAATACCCCTAAGACCCTGAAGCTGGAGTTTACTACCCGCCTTTTAGCCGCTACCCTCGACCATGGACTTTTCCTGGTTCCCTGGGTGCTGATATATTATTCGTATCACTATGTTGAAAAGAGCCGGCGCCAGCAGGTAAGTACATTGAAGCTGGAATCGCTGGTAAAAGAATTAGAGCTCAAGACCATAAAGGCCCATATCAATCCTCATTTTATTTTTAACGCCCTCAACAGCATCCGTGCGCTGATTGATGAGAATCCCCAACGTGCGCGCAATGCCATCACCGAGCTTAGCAACATTCTGCGCAGCAGCATGCAGGCAGAAAAGCTGGAAACGGTGAGCTTTGAAAAGGAACTGAACATCGTAAAAGATTACCTGGCGCTGGAACACATCCGTTTTGAAGACCGCCTGAAGGTGGAATATGAAATTGATGAAGAGACCCTCGATCAGCCCGTGCCCCCCATGATGTTGCAAACCCTCGTAGAAAATGCCATCAAGCATGGCGTAAGCAAGCAAATGACAGGCGGGTTGGTCAAGATCAGTTCCGACTTCAGAGGCGATCACCACGAACTGGTAATTGTAAATACCGGCCGTCTCAATGGCTCCATGAACGGGGATGGTTTCGGACTTGTAAGTACCCGCAACCGCCTTCAGCTATTATTTGGTGAAAAAGCTAACTTTGAGATCAAAGAGATCGGGCACAACATGGTAGAGGCTAAAGTGCTCATTCCCGTTGACCTTAAATAAGAATACATGAGAGCTATCATTATCGATGATGAAAGATTGGCACGCAGCGAACTGAAAAAACTACTTACAGATTACCCCGAGATTGAGATCATTGCCGAAGCCGCTAATGCTGCAGAAGGCATTGAGAAAGTAGAAGGCTTGAATCCCGATCTTATTTTCCTCGACATCCAGATGCCCGGTAAAACCGGGTTCGATATGCTGGCTGAACTGGACCGTGCCCCGCACGTGATCTTTACAACGGCCTACGATGAATACGCGCTGAAAGCATTTGAAGTGAACGCACTGGATTATCTGCTGAAGCCGGTAGAGCCCAAGCGGTTGGCAGATGCCATCCAAAAGCTGCACATGCAGGAAGAGCGCGATAATCACATATCACCCAATATCAATATTAACCGCAGCCTGCTTACAGAAGCAGACCAGGTGTTTGTGAAAGATGGAGAACGGTGCTGGTTCGTGAAGCTGGGTGAGATACGTTTATTCGAGAGCGTTGGAAACTATGCCAAGGTTTATTTCGGCCCCAACAAGCCGCTTATTTTAAAATCTTTGAATGCGCTGGAAGAAAGACTGGATGAAAAGACTTTTTTCCGGGCTAACCGAAAGCATATTGTGAATCTGCGCATGGTAGAAAAAGTAGAGCCTTACTTCAACGGCGGATTGCTGCTTGAATTAAAGGGAGGAGAGAAGATTGAAGTGAGCCGCAGGCAAACCGTGAAGTTTAAAGAGATGATGAGCCTATAATTTGTAACTATGATACATAAGCATCCCCGTAAGGATGCTTTTTTATTT
>JBAVMD010000472.1:0-6644 GCA_049689695.1 Chitinophagaceae bacterium
ATGTATCTCATACAATCTTCCGATGGCGGCAATACATTCGGGCAGGCGCAAAAATTAGGCAAGAGAAGCTGGGCATTGGACGGCTGCCCCATGGATGGCGGAGGCGTTGCCATAAACAGCAATGGAAATTCTGCAACGGTCTGGAGAAGAAAAAGCGCCATTTATGCCTGTGAGCCAGGAAAGGACGAAAAACAATTGGGCGAAGGAAAAAGTTGCACGATAACATCTGTGAACGATAAAAATGTCTATGCCTGGGTAGAAGACGGGCATATTGTAGTATTGAAACCAAACGGCATGAAAGAGCAATTGGGCAAAGGCCAGCAGCCTGTGATCAAAGCAATCAACGCTACGCATGTTCTCTGCGTATGGGAATATGAAAAGCAGATACACAAGGCCATTGTAGCGATATAGCTCAACAATATCAACCCATTTTTCTTTTTTTATAAAAAAATTTTGGACTTAATATATTTATCGTAATATTGCGATTGATGGGAGCTACTAAGACAGAAATATTCACAGAAAAGCAAAACAGGCTTGCACAGATGATGAAGGCCCTGGCACACCCGGCACGTATTGCTATTATTCAGCAGTTGCTTAGAACAAATGCCTGCATCTGCGGCGACCTGGTAAACGAATTAGGTCTGGCGCAGGCTACTATTTCACAGCATTTGAAAGAATTGAAGAACGCGGGACTGATACAGGGCACCATCGATGGCACAAGTGTATGCTATTGCATCGATGGAAAGGTATGGAAGCAATTTAAAAAAGAATTGGAAGGCTTCTTTATTCCCTATGAGCACAAAGACAATTGTTGCTGATTTTTTTTTGACCTCATTCATCGTAATATTACAATAAAAAAAACAAAAATTAAAGTCATGGAAACACAGGACCAGGTTAAAGAAGTAGTAAGGCAGAAATATTCAGCTATTGCCTTACAGGACAAAGAAACCAATGAATCCTCCTGCTGTGGCGCAACAGCCTGTTGCGGCGGCACAGATGCCTACACTATTATGGCAGATGATTACAGTAAGTTAGAAGGCTATAACGCCGATGCCGACCTGGGTTTAGGATGCGGCTTACCCACCCAGTTTGCTCAGATCAAAAAAGGCGATGTTGTTATTGACCTGGGTAGCGGCGCAGGCAACGATGCATTTATTTCACGGCACGAAACAGGTGAAACAGGCAAAGTGATCGGCATCGATTTTACTCCGGCTATGATAGAACGGGCAAGAAAGAACAATGAAGCAAGAGGCTTTAATAATGTTGAGTTCAGGCAGGGCGATATTGATAATATGCCGGTAACCAGCAACCAGGCCGATGTTATTGTAAGCAACTGCGTGCTTAATTTAGTGCCTAATAAGCACAAGGTGTTCAGTGAGATCTACCGTGTGCTGAAACCAGGTGGTCATTTTTCAATTTCAGACATTGTTCTGGAAGGGGAACTGCCAGAAAAGTGGAAGCAGGTTGCAGAGCTGTATGCGGGCTGCGTATCAGGAGCCATCCAGCGAAAAGAATATATGGGCATTATTGAAGAAGCAGGTTTTGCAAACATCACGCTTCAAAAAGAGAAGAACATCATACTGCCTGAGGATGTATTGGCCAACTATTTAAGCGCTGAAGAAATAACACAATATAAAAACGCCGGTATAAACATCCAGAGCATTACCGTATATGCAGAGAAGCCTGCAAAAGATGATAGGAATTGTTGCGAGCCGGGTTCAGGATGCTGTTAAAAACAAGATCAAATGAGAATAGCGCTCTTTAGTGATATACACGCCAATCTTCCCGCGCTGGAAGCATGCTTAACAAGCATTGAACAGCAAAAGCCGGATGCTGTTTACTGTCTAGGTGATTTGGTTGGCTACAACATCTGGCCGAATGAGGTAATCAATGAGATCAGGAAAAGAGGCATTCCCACTATTGCAGGAAATTACGACCAGGGCATCGGCCTTACAAGTAACGATTGCGGTTGCGCATATAAAACAGACAAGGAAAAAGAAATGGGCGCAATGTCCATTTCTTTTACAAACAGTGTAATGAAAGAAGATGAAAGAAAATACCTGAAAACACTGCCTGCGCATATCAGGATAGCATTTCAATTGAACAACAATAAGCTGAACCTGCTGCTGGTGCACGGCAGTCCCCGTAAGATCAATGAATATCTTTTTGAAGACCGGGATGAAAAAAGTATGCTGAGAATAATAGAGGAAGCTGATGCAGATGTTTTATGCTTTGGGCATACGCACAAACCTTATCATAGAATACTGCCTGCAGACGACGGTGATCATTCCCATTACAGGCATGCTATCAACATTGGTTCAGTAGGAAAACCTAAAGACGGCGATCCAAGAGGTTGTTATGTTATTCTCACAATTGATGAAACTTCCGCAACCATGGATAAATCAACCATACAGGTGGAGTTCATCCGCTTCGACTACGATATTGAAAAAGCTGCTAAAGCTGTAGAGCATAGCCCATTACCTGATGAATACGCAGAAATGCTGAGGAAAGGCTGCTAAAAAGCGAACCCTATATGGCAGGATGAACAGGTAATTTTAAAAGCCTATCTTGTCGATCGTAAAAAGTAATTATGAGCAATAGCGGCCCTGTAATAGTGATAGAGGATGATGTTGACGACAAACATATTTTAGAACAGGTATTTAAAAACTTAAATTACCCCAACGAACTGATTTTCTTTGCAGATGGGCAGGCAGCACTGGAATTTTTAAATGACTCTGATATTATTCCTTTTATTATTCTTTCGGATATAAATATGCCCAAATTGGATGGTTTTGCATTGAGAGATAAGATTAAAATGGATGCAAAGCTTCAGATTAAATGCATACCCTATCTATTTTTCTCCACTTCCTCCAGCCAGAAAGCGGTGACAGAGGCCTACAGCTTATCGGTTCAGGGCTTTTTTGTAAAACAAGCCAGCATGTCCGAACTGGAAAAAACCATTATTGTGATTATGGAATACTGGAAGCGATGTGTTGCGCCAAATAATTTCGGGCCTGCTAATTAACACATTACTCTCCGGCGTTAATTGGTTTCTTCTGGATATCTTTGTCCCGTTTTTTTTAATACAAGTTCAAAAACTAAGTGCATCAGATGATGTTGGAAATTCTCACTGTAGCTGGCCTTGCAAGCTTTGAAATATATGCAGCAATCCCTGCCGGTTTCGCTTTTGGTTTATCTCCCTGGGCTATTTTACTGGCGAGCATAGCTGGCGGATTAGCCGGTGTATTTGTCACTGCCTTCTTAGGAGATAAGATCAGGAAGCTCTTTACCCGGAAGAAAAAGGTGAAAGAAGAAAAACCAAAAACAGGGCTTGCGCATCGCATCTGGCAGAAGTATGGCATTATCGGCCTGGGGTTCATCGGCACCATGACTGTTGGCGCTCCTGCAAGCATTGCAGTGGGCATTGGCTTCAATGCACCACTAAAGAAATTGCTTACCTGGTGTTGCATTGGTGTAATAGTAAGATGCGCGCTGTTTACTACAATCGGGTATTATGGCGTAAAGCTGATTGCGCAAGCATAAAACCAATTTATTATGTTACCTGTTAAAATCAGTACATGCAAAAGCTCCTCTTTTTAAGCACTCTGTGCTTATTGGTTTTAGCAGGCAATGTTACAGCGCAGGAAGTGGAACAGGGCATTGACAAGATATTTAAAAACTATATCGACTCAGGATTTTCGGGAGCAGCTATTATTATTAAAGACGATAAGGTGATTTTGCAAAAAGCTTATGGGTACGCCAATAACGAAAAAAAGGAACCGATCACTACAAAAACATTATTCAACGTTGCATCCATTGGCAAGCAGTTCACTGCCGTTATTGTTTTAACATTAGAAGAGAAGGGATTATTAAATACGCGGGACTACATTCATAAATATGTTGGAAAGCTTGGCGGCTTAAAGGACAGCGCTACGGTTGAACATTTATTAATGCATACGTCCGGTCTTTTTGTTGATGGCACGCAATTGAATTATGACAGCCGTGAAAAATTTTTAGCATCTGTTCGCAATACTCCCCTTGAATCAAAGCCTGGTGAAAAACACAGGTACTCTAACGCGGGATATACTTTATTGGCAGCAATTGTTGAAATAGTTACTAAAAAACCTTTTGAAGATGTGTTGCATGAAATGATCTTCAAACCCGCCGGCATGAAGTATACTGGCTATCCCTGGGAAAAAAGAATTCAAAAGGACCTGATGGCTACCGGATACAATAGTAAAGATGAAGCGCAACCTGCAGAAACAAATCTTTGGGGCAACAGGGGTCCCGGCAACCTGGTAACAAACACGGATGACATGCACAAATGGTATTCAGCATGGTCAGGCAGCTCCCTGATAACTGAAAAGATAAAAGAGCGAATGTTTACCGATCGCATCCCAGGCAAAGAAACTTTTTCATGGAATAAGATCACAGGCCCATCTGGAAAAAAGCTGTATTCAAAAGGCGGCGGCCGTCCTGATTTTGAAAGCCAGATCATGTGGTGGCCGGAAGAAAAGGTCTTTTTATTTTTCTCGATCAATAAAGATAAGAACCTGAGGCGATTAATTTTCAGGAATATTAATTCCCTGATGAATAATGCCAGGTAATGTAATCGTTGGTGATTATACCGAAGCCAGCAGTCTGAAAACCTATATCTTTAATACAACTAAAACTAACGGCCATGGTACTCTGGATCATTCTTGGTATTGTAGTGCTGCTTATTCTCTGGATAATCGGCATGTACAACGGCTTTATCAGATCGAGGATAAAGATCGATAACAGCTGGAGCGATATCAATGTCTTTCTGAAGAAACGCTTCGACCTCATTCCCAATCTCGTAAGCACGGTAAAAGGCTATGCGGCTCACGAAAGCCAGACCCTGGAAAAAGTAATACAGGCGCGCAATGCCGCCGTTAATGTTCCCCCCGGCGATGTAGGAAAAGTAGCGCAGGCCAATGATGCATTGAGCGGCGCATTAAGAGGATTGCTGGCCGTGGCAGAAAGCTATCCCGATCTCAAAGCCAACACCAATTTCCTGCAACTGCAACAGGCGTTGGGAGATATTGAAAGCGATCTCGGAAATTCCCGCAGGTATTACAATGCCACCGTGAGGGATTATAATACTGCCATTCAGCAATTCCCCGGAGTGATAGTAGCCAATTCTACCGGCTTTAAACCCCGCGAATTCTTTGAACTGGAAAATGCCGCCGAAGCACAGAATGTTGAGGTAAAGTTTTAACGCGCTCACATGCTGAAAAATCTTTTATCAACGCTGTTATTGATAATTGCGTTCTGTAGTTATACTACAGGGCAGGAATATTTTACCATTAAACAGTACGATGTACATGTTAAGGTAAACAAGGATGCTTCGCTTGACATAGATGAAACTATTTCTGTTCATTTTACAGAAGAGCGCCATGGCATTATTCGCCAGATCCCCTACAAATACCTTTCACAATCTTTGCCCGAAGGAACGGAGCAGGCTGACAGGCAAATGGAGTCAGGCGATTATATACACACTATTGTAGAGAATATCAAGGTTGATGGCTGGGATTACCAGGTAAACAACAATGGCGATTATAAGGCTATCAGGATCGGTTCAAAGGATAAATATGTTGGCGGAGACCAGCAATACAAAATACATTACAGGATACTGAACGCCATCAACTTCTTTGATAACTATTCTGAGCTTTACTTCAATATCATCGGGGATCAATGGGCCACTAACATTGACTCCGTTAATTTCTCTGTCACATTGTACGATGCGCTTCCATCCATTCCGCAGCATTTTGTTGCTACGGGGCGTTTTGGCTCAACCGAAAATAACACCAGCACTGTCTGGATAAACAATCAAACGTTTTCGGGCGCAACCACAAAGCCATTGGACAGTTATGAAGGATTGACTGTTGGCATCCGCATGCCAAAGGGCTATTTAGCGAAACAGAATTACCTGTTCAGGGGTATTTATTGGCTGCTGCTTCCATTGATCGTATTTGTATTGATATACAAGGCATGGAAACGATGGGGAGATGATGATGAAATAACTATTAAAGCAGAATATTATCCGCCACCGAATGTGAGCCCGAGCGTGTGCGGCTACATTGTTGATAACACGCTTAACAGGAGGGATCTTACGGCGCTTATACCTTACTGGGGAGCCGGTGGATACCTGGAGATAGAGGAAACAGAAAGCAGCTCACTGATGGGTCTTATTAAAACAAAGGAGTACCAGTTCATCAAAATAAAAAACCTGCCACCAGAAGCAATGAATTTTGAGAAGACGCTTTTTAACGGGATTTTTCTAACTGGCGATAAGGTGATGCTTCATGAACTGAAGGATGTATTGTATAAAACGATGAATTCCGCACAAACGGAATTACAATCTGAAATAAGCAGGAATGATTACTACGTAAAAGGCAGCAGGGCCCTTGGCGGATTGTTTATCCTCCTGGGATTTGTTTTTGGCTTCTTTGGTTTTAAGGCCCTGACAGGCGGCCTTAATGAACACCTCTGGCAAAGCCTTGCTTTATTTATCAGCGGAGCGATCTTTTTGTTCTTTGGTTTTTTTATGACCAAGAAAACAAAAAAAGGCACTGCGCTCTACCAGCAGCTTTGTGGTTTCCGGGAGTTCATCCGCTCCGTAG
>JBAVMD010000473.1:0-3949 GCA_049689695.1 Chitinophagaceae bacterium
AATGCAATATGTATACTGTTTTTTCAGAATCTATAATTCCGAATTTTGCGCCACTTACTTCGCCAATTATACCAACATCAGTTGATGAAGGCGGGTTTCTATATTCTATAAAATTTTTTTTAACGAATTGTTGCTGTCTTGTTGTTGGATGTGTGTGAAAATCAAATTCTGCTTTAAAGCCTTTTGCAATAAAGGGATTTATTTTAGCTTTGTCTGGCCCAACCAATATATGAAATGGGCCTTTTTGTATATAAGATGGGTCTTTTTGCTTAGCGGATACCTGCGTCGAATCCAGATACTGTCTTTCTTGTTTATGAGTAGAAAATTCCGGTTTATTTTTAAGCGCTGTTAACTTTGTAAAACCTTGTTCGACTGATGGCTTTAGTTGCTTTCCTTCGAAATTTAATATCTCGTCAATCGTTTCAAGTCTGCTTTTATGAAATTTAACTAAGTTCTCATCAGACTTGAATATTTCAAGTATTTTATCAATCGGTTTCTGCGATTGTTTTCCAGTAGAGTCGTGTAAACAAATTGGATTGGAAGAACAATAACGATATAAACATACCCCATCCCCCAACCCAATCGGGTCCGCACTACACCACCTCCCCAACCAAGGCATGTAATACCTCGCACTATGATACTCTAAGCCCGTTTCTTCATCGCGTTCCATTCCTGTATACCGGTATCGTTTATACGCAGATTTAATGGTTGCATTAACAGCCTGGTAAGCTGTTGTGCCAAAAGGATGGTATTCTTCGTAACTGATCACGGCTGCTTTGTCGTTCAGCTCCAAAGCTGTTGAACCAAGATGATTGTGGAGCTGGTAGCGGGTCAGGCGGTCGCCAACAGCTTCTGAAGCTGAAGCAGGATCATTATTCTGCTTCACTGTTTCCACCATTACAAACCGGTGCCCTTCATCCAGCAGGCTGAAGGATTCACGTTCAAAGCTCAGCGCATTTGCCTGATACGTGCGGTAGGTTTCATATCCTGCTACATAAATGCGCTCATCTTTTCGGGTAGCATCATTTCCTTGCTGCGCGCTGTTCTCCGTTATTTTGCGGATGCGCTGTCCCTGGCCGTCGTATTGGTACCAGGTGGTTTCGGGCTTGCCATTGCCGGGGCTTACTTTCTGGCGGATCGTTCTTACCAACTCATCCTTGAAATTCCAGTTCATCTCTTCCAGGTGCGGCATCGCGCTTATAAACCCGTGCAGAGGATGATGCGTGTAGCTGTAGGTTTCATTGCCAACTGCAGTTTCATTGCCAACTGCAGTTGTCATTAAGCGGTTGCTGGCATCCTCGTATTCATAGTCACGCGTCCACCGGTTACCGGCCGACCAATGCTTCATCCGCAAAATATTCCCCACTTCATCATACCGGTAACGCTGGGTATACCTGCGCGGAGCCATGGTAATTCCGGGATTTATTTGCTGCATGAAAGCCGCATCGTTCCAGTTATCGTGCTTATCAAAAGCAAGCGGCACATTATTTTCCCTGCCGGTTGCTTTCACCAGGCGGTAAAGCGCATCATAAGTATATCCTGAAACACGGGGTGTTTTGCTATTGTTGAAAAAAGAATCAGGAATGCATTTGTCTTCTATGTGAGTGATGTTGCCAATGGGATCGTACGTATAATGCAGGTCCTGCAACAGGTCGTTGTTCTTGCGTTTTGTCACCAGCTGCCGCAGCCGTAAAGTTTCTTTATCGTAATAAAAATCAGTAGCAACATCATTCCCGTAAATGATCCTGCTTCGCTGCCCTTTTTCATTGTAATCAATATCCTTGATATAGAACACAGGCGCAGCAGCGCCGGCATGCAGCACTTCTTCTACCTGTAATAAACCTGTTTCATTATAAACAGGCGTAATGACGCTGTTGTCAGGCGCGGTCTGTTTCGTGATCCTTCCCAGCGCATCGGTTTGTGTAATGAAAGTAAACGCATCATCCTCCAGCTCGCCTGCAACATCGGCAACTGCCCAGTTGGCAACAGCCTGGTAATGCTTAAACAGCTTGCGCGTAGTTGAAAGAGGCTGACCTTTAAAATCGTATTCAGGAGTAAGCACCACGCCGCCGGTATCGTAATGCTCCAGCGGCTGGCCGAGAATATTCATTGCCTGAAGCGCGGTTTCATTGCTCCTGTCCGGCAGCAGAAGGCTTTCGCCATAAATAACATGATCGAATAGACGCGTTTCGTCATCACCCTGTATCACCCGGCTTTCTGTTGGCCGGTGCATTACATCATAAACATATTCAAACTTATGATTGCGTTCGTCCCAGGTGCGGAGCGGCTTTCCCATCACATCCATCAACAACCATCTTTTGCCTGCATCCATACCATGCTGGTAAACCAGGTTGCCCAGCATATCGTACTTATATTGCATCACCACATTTCCTTTGTTACCGTTCTCAGGCCGCACCCTTGCATCGGTTACCTTGCGCAGGTTGCCTTCAACATCCAGATCAATTTTGGTTTTATAAAACAGGTCAGCGCCATCCACATCTTTTCCATTGTGCTCCACCTGCAGGACCGGTCTTCCCAACGTATCGAAATGCAGTTGCGTAGGAGTATCGAAATGAATCGCGGCCTTAGCAGCAGTGGTTTGCTCTTTGGCATCGGCAATAAAATCAGGTCTTGAATTATCCGTTCTTCTTTTGTACCATTCGCTGTCCTGTACTGTATCGTTCGCATCGTACACGAGCTGTTTCCAGGAGTTGAATACAATTTTTGAAAAACTGCCATCGGGCATATCCGTTCTTACCAGCCTGCTCATGGCATCGTAATACATAACAGGCGTTACGCCGGCTTCCACCAGTTCTTTCACGTCTTCGTATGCATGTGTTACTGAAAAATAAGGCTCGTATTGCTTTACGGGATTGCCTTTGTTGTTAAGCACCGTTCTGCCATTGCCTATCCAACGGAGTTGTTTTGGATTTTGATCTGAAGTATCTACGTCTTTAATGATCACTGTATGGTCTTCATTCACCACAACATTTTTAGCCATTCCTGGTTCTGCCTGCACTTTCTTCATCACTACCTTCCCCAATCCATTTGAATATTCAAAGCTGAGCTGTACAGGAGAACTACTGTTATTTTTAAAATGCTGTTCGCGTACTATGGATGCTATTGTCACCGGCTTCCCTGTATTTTTATACGCATCCATATCATATACAAACCGCATGGTCGCATGCTTCAGCAATGCTTTTCCTGTTGCGGTCAACTGAACAGAATCAGGCGCGTTAAAAAATTCATTGATCAACGTAGCTTCTGCTGCATCTGTAAACTCCTCTAAACCTTTCATGTCATCCGCTTCATCTCCTTTTCCCATCACCGCCATTGCTTTTACCAACGCCAGTTCATCGGCAATGGCTTCGGTGAGGTTGCCATTGATGTCTTTCATTCGTTTTGGCGATAGCGTGCGATAATTGAAAAGCTCAACCCTTGTTTTATTTCCTATGGCATCTTCTGTTTCACCTGCAAAAAGGTTATAGTTGTCGTACGCCACGCGTGTTGTTGCGCCGTAAGGATCAGTATAAGCAACAGGAACATAAAACCTGTTTTGTGCATGCAAATTATTTTCACCGCCCTCAGTATATGCTGTTATTCCTGAACGAACCCACCAGTTGGCATCGCCTTCATTATGCGTAAACCTGCCTTCCGTAAGGTCAGTGGCATTTACTTTCGTTTCATAAATATCACCGATCAATCCGGGCGTATAAGCTAATTGGTAACTTTCATAAGGAAGCGCCAGCGATTGAAGCTGCTGCAGCGGCAAAGCACCGCCGAGATCGTTGCGCCAATACTGCGTACGTACGTGTTCTATCAATCTTTTCTGCAAGACAGAAAAGGCAGGATCGATTACTGATTGCTGATACGGTACTTCGGGGATCTCCGGCACATTTGCAAAATCGCTGATACTATAAAATGAGCCGTCTTTAGCAATGCCGCTTAA
>JBAVMD010000474.1:0-4456 GCA_049689695.1 Chitinophagaceae bacterium
GTCGCTGATCTCTACAGACGCTCTGCCAGATCAGTTGGGCTTTGTAAAAGGCGGTATCGATAGCCTGCTGAACAAAATATATTTCAAGGACTTTCAGTTCACTTCCAATGGTCGTGGCGATGCGGCTTTTTACAGCCTGTCCATCATTACGAGGGAGAAACTCGCCATTGAAATACCCGGTACAGGAATCGAAATTGTTTTGAACCCATCGAGTGATCCGCAGATCGTTACCAGCGAATTCCCGGTAACGCTTGCATGGGAATGGCCCATCCTCGGCTATATTAACAATTTCAAGAGCATGGATTTTTCGTTCGAGCCAAATGCCATTTTCGACCTGGTGCTGCAGGTCCTCGGCATTTCGGAATACGAACTGATGGAAGAGGCGCTGAATGCTTTTCTGCCCGGTGATCTCGCAACTTCAATTCCTGCTTTTGTGCAGGCAGTGAACAATCATCCTGATTATGCGGCCGGTATTCCAACACCTACCAGCGCAGACCCCATCGGTGAATTGCTCGACAGCATCGAAAATCAATTGGGTGTTAATCCATCGATAGTAATTTTTGCTGTACTTCTTTTTGATAGCAACAGCAATACCGTTAAAGAAAAGATCGAAAAACTGTTCAGGCGTTTCACCGGTGATTCTATCCTGGAACAATTGAAAAAGATATTGATCCCAAAGATCAATGCTTCGCTTAAGCTGAGCCTTGCATTGGAATTTTCACGCAATATTCTTATACCGCTGGATGGTCCCGGCGGACAGCCATTGGATGATCCGCATAAATCAAGACTAACCTTTGCAGAAGCGCCATTGCGTTTCAGTACTGAATCAGGTATTGGTTACGACCTGGAGATCGCGGCCACATTATCTCCATCATGGATTGGCAAGACTGGCCTTGAGCTTTCATTCACCAATGCCAAGCTCGATCTCAGCCAGACCTCAAACATCCGCGAAGCAGACCTCGACGGACGCCCGCCCGGCTTCATGGGCATCTATGTGCAGGACATCGGCATCACGCTTCCAAAAAAATGGTTCAACGATGTTGATCAGACCACGGCAAAGATCTCGGGTACTAACCTGCTGATAGGCACAGGTGGTATTTCAGGTATGATCGCATTGGAAGCCCTGGGTGGAGACAATACGCTTTGGGCTAAGATCGGCAGCTGGCGCTTAGGCTTCAGCAGGTTCGATATTACTTTCCGGCAGAACGCCATTACTTCTTCAAACATTAAAGCAAAGCTGGAGATACCAAAGTTCAAAGCGCCTTCAAACCCTAATGCGCCTTTGATGGTAGACATAGAAGGGCATCTGCATGAGAATGGCGATTTTGCGCTCACAGCTTCCGTAGCAGGTGGCATCGAGGCCAACCTGTTTGACTTTGTTACTATCAATTTTCTTACGCTTGAATTGGGAAGACAGGATGATAAATTTTTCATCGGCACTTCCTGCGAAGTATGGTTTGAGAACGCAGTGATGCAGAAGATTTTCAAAGACCAAAAGATCGTGCTGCCACGCTTACGCGTATACGATAACGGCCACATCGAGATCGTGGGCGGCAATGCATTCATCCCCACAAATATTTCCCTGCAGCTTGGCCCGGTTGAAGTTGCGGTAACAGGCATTCACTTCGGATCGCACCAGCAGCAGTTTGGCGGCCAGGAACGCAAGTACAATTACTGGGGCTTCGATGGCTCCATCAGCATCGATCCGCTGGGCATTGACGCACGCGGTGAAGGAATAAAATATTATTACACTACAGATAATGATGAACATGGTGGCACGGGCGATTCTTTCCTGCGCATCCAGACCATAGAAGTAGATCTTATTATTCCGGGCACTGCAAGCCCGGCAACAGCCATTGCCATTATACATGGAATGATCTCCATTCCACAGCCGGGTGAATCACCGGAATACATGGGCGAAGTTTCGCTCAAGTTGCCTAAGGCAAAAATTGCCGGTGGCGCCGCCATGCGTTTACAACCAAGAAGCCCGGCCTTTATTATCGATGCGTTCATTGATCTGCCTGCGCCGATACCCATTGGACCTGTTGGCATTTATGGTTTCAGGGGATTGATAGGTTTCAGGTATGTGGCAGAAAAAGAAGCTGTGGGTTTGGTATCAGGAGTTGATTCCTGGTATGATTACTATGTGCATCCACCCAAAGGCATTCACATCAGCAAATTCAGTGGCCCGGAACGAACAAAAGATTATTCGTTCCCATTCTCGATCGGTGCAGGCGCTGTGTTAGGCACCAGCTTCGATAGCGGAACAGTGATCTCTATCAGGGCCATGTTGCTGCTGTCTATTCCATCGCTGTTTATGATAGAAGGGCGCGCAACTATCCTGAGTGCGCGGCTTGGATTAACAGATGACAAGGAGCCGCCATTCTTTGCATTTATTGCATGGGGCGATAATTCATTGGAGCTGGGCATTGGCGCAGATTTCAAGATGCCGTCCAGCAATGGATGGATCATAGACCTGCATGCAGAAGTGCAGGCTGGTTTCTTCTTCAACAACCAGAAGAACTGGTACGTGAACTTTGGTACCAAGCAGGAGCCTATTACTGCAAGAGTGCTTACGCTGCTTACTGCGCAATCTTACCTGATGCTTTCTGCGCAAGGTGTAGAAGCCGGTGCACGTGTGGATTTTGAACTAAACAAACGCTTTGGCCCTGCGAAAGTTCATATTTATGCCTACGTTGAAGTGGGTGGCCGCATAAGCTTTGAGCGGCCGCAGATTGGCGGTTATCTCGCCATGGGAGGAATGATCGACATAGAGATCTGGATCGTTGGTATTTCCATCGGCCTTGATGCGCTTCTTTCCGTGGAAGCCGCGAAACCTTTCCTGTTGTATGCGGAGCTAAGAATAAGAGTATGCATCCGCATCATCAAAAAGATATGCAAGAGCTTTACCATTCAACTGCGGTGGGAAAAAGACAGCACTGTTGACAGGTCACCGATACCTGCGCTCACTTATAATAATTCAGACCCCGCCCATAGCAACAGGACCGAACAGCTGGTGAGTGGTGTGCACATGCTGACCAATTCGCCGGTGGAAATAAATTTCCTGGGTGTGGATACAGCAACCATTCTTGCCTCCAATATTGATAAAGTAATTCCCCTCGATACCTTCATCGATCTTAAAGCTGAAAAAGGATTGGTGCCGAATGCTGTTGACAGCAAGATAGGCGGACATACCGGCGGCGCTGAAAATTTCACCGACCTGATACCGCCTGTGAAAACAGTACGCGGCGGACGCGAAGTGCGGCAGGTGAAACATAAATATTCGATAGAAGATATCGAAATAAAGGCATGGACGGGAACACAATGGGTAGCGTATCATCCTTACCAGGCTATTATAGAAGACGAGGATGTTACGGCTTTGCGGATAGGTTACTGGCAGCGGTCTGGCATGCAGTATGATACCGTTCGAATACTTGGTAACAATCCATTCGCGTATACACATGCTGGTGAGCCGGGGTGGTTCATTCCTGAACAGTATGGCATTACCCCTTCTGAGCTTTTCTGTGTTACAAAATACGAGACGCATTCTTGTTCCAATGTGCTGAACAAACCGGTGGGAACCATTTACTATCCGCCGCAGCAATACAATGCGCACTTCATTAACGGGGCATATTACACGCTGGAAAATGTAACGCCTTACGAAACAGGCAATGAAGGCATTTCAGAAGTGCCGGGCGATTACATGAAGGTAACCGATGAGCCGAACCCCTTTGGTTTTGCCACTTCGCTGAGCTTTAATAATTATAACAGCCTGGTGATACTGCTGCCCGAGGCTTCTGTTAATGTTAAGCTCCGCTTCACCACCAATGCGGTGGGAGCTACCATTTCTTATTATCATACTATTATTGACGATACCACCATTCATACGCAATATGAGCTGATAAATGAAGTGTTTAAAACTGCTGCGGAGCTTACTGCGGAACTGGTATATGAAAATGCGGTGAAGCCTGTTTCTAAAATAGTGATAAGGCCCGCAACGCCAAACAGTAATGAAATACGTGCCATACAGGCGCAGATCGATGCTTTGTTTTCCGATACCTACGATTCATCTTCCGGCGAGGTTTTCATCCAGGTACCGAGCGATGAGAAGTTGTATAACAAGTTGCTGGAAATGCTCAGCAAGCTGAAAGGCGAAGGATGCATAGATAGGCACAAATACTTTTTTGCAAATTATTACAGCGCCAGCGACTGGCAGGTGAGGAATACCTATTTCATAGACATGATCCGCTTTAACGACGGCTATCTTCTTGCAGCTGAAGTGTTGAGCGTGAATGATGATTTCGGCGCTAATAATTCCATTCTTTTACAACTCAACAGCAAAGGCACTATAGTAAAAGAGAAATGGGTGAGTGGCGTGGTGTCTGATATAGAATTGATCAATAACCAAATTCATCTTTCCGTTGCCAATCGTTATTCTTTGAGCACAGATCTTGAA
>JBAVMD010000475.1:0-10966 GCA_049689695.1 Chitinophagaceae bacterium
ACGTTATAGGTGTTGATTATGGAACGGATTCTGTTCGGTCTGTGCTGGCAGATGCTTCCAACGGAAAAGAAATAGCCGCGGAAGTTTTTTATTACCCACGATGGAAGGCCGGCGCTTACTGCAACCCCGGCCTAAACGTATTCCGCCAGCATCCGTTGGATTATGTTGAAGGACTGGAAACCACCATCAAAAAAAGCCTGCAGAAAGCGGGGCCTGAGGTGGCTGAAAAAGTGAAGGCTATTTCGGTTGATACTACAGGGTCCACTCCCGTTGCAGTAGACAAGTCAGGAACACCGCTTGCACTGGTGCCGGGGTTTGAAGAAAATCCCAACGCCATGTTCGTGCTGTGGAAAGATCATACTGCTACAAAAGAAGCGGCAGAGATCAACGCCCATGCATCAACGAACAAGGGAAATTTCCTGCAATTTGTAGGGGGTATTTATTCTTCTGAATGGTTCTGGGCCAAGTTGCTGCATGTGCTGCGCGAAGATGAACAGGTTCGCAAAGCGATCCATTCCTGGGTGGAGCATTGCGACTGGATACCATTCCTGCTTACCGGCGGCAACGATGCCCAGCAAATAAAAAGAGGCGTCTGTTCGGCGGGCCATAAAGCGCTGTGGGCGGAGGCTTTCGGCGGATTGCCTGATGATGATTTCTTTTCATCACTCGATCCTTTGCTGAAAGGCTTCACCAAAAAATTATTTACCGATACGTATACTTCAGATAAAGCCGCCGGCACCATCAGCAAACAATGGGCGGCAAAGCTGGGCCTGCCCGAAAATGTAGTGATCGGCGTAGGCGCTTTTGATGCGCACATGGGTGCAGTGGGCGGACAGATCGAACCTTATCACCTGAGCAAGGTAATGGGCACATCTACCTGCGATATGCTTGTGGCCCCTGCCAATGAAGTGAACGACATTCTTGTGCGTGGCATCTGCGGCCAGGTGCCCGGTTCTGTATTACCGGCTATGATCGGTATGGAAGCCGGCCAGAGCGCTTTCGGCGATGTGTATGCGTGGTTTAAGAATCTATTGAGCTGGCCTCTGCAATATGTAAAAGATGAAACGCTGCGCGATGAGATCCTGCGCAATATGATCGCTGACCTTTCTGCGGCAGCTTCAAAGCTCACGCTCAAAGAGAATGATGAACTGGCGCTGGATTGGCTGAATGGCCGCCGTACGCCTGACGCAAACCAATTGCTGAAAGGCGCTATGATGAACCTGAACCTGGGTTCTGATGCGCCCCGGATATTCAAGGCTTTGGTGGAAGCTACCTGCTTTGGAGCAAAAGCCATTGTAGACAGGTTCAATGAGCAGGGCATACCCATTAAAGGATTGATTGGCCTGGGGGGCGTAGCCAAAAAATCGCCCTATATTATGCAGGTGATGGCCAATGTAATGAACATGCCTATTCGCATTCACAAATCCGAACAAACCTGCGCCATCGGAGCGGCTATGTTTGCCGCAACGGCTGCCGGATTGTACGATCGCGTGGAAGATGCCATGGAAGCGATGGGGCAGGGTTTTGACGCTGCCTATGAACCGCAGCAGGAGCATGTTCCTTATTACCAGGCCAGGTATGGGCAATACAAGCGTTTCGGCGCATTTATCGAAACGCAAAACAATCATTAAGCAACAACATGAGCAGGTACGATCATATTAAACAATCGGCTTTTGAAGCCAATATGCAGCTGCCGAAATTGGGATTGGTAATTTTTACCTTTGGCAATGTTAGTGCGGTTGACCGTGCACTGGGTGTATTTGCCATAAAACCGAGCGGCGTTCCATACGAAGAGCTCTCAGCCGATAAAATGGTGGTGGTTGATTTCAATGCACAGGTGGTAGAGGGATCTTTGCGGCCATCATCCGACACAAAAACACATGCAGTGTTGTATAAGCATTGGGAAAATATCGGCGGTATATCGCATACGCATTCCACGTATGCCACAGCCTGGGCGCAGGCACAGCGCGATATACCTATCTTCGGTACAACGCATGCTGACCACAATACGGTTGACATTCCATGCGCAGCGCCCATGAACGATGAAATGATCGAAGGTGATTATGAGCATCAGACAGGCTTCCAGATCATGCAATGTTTTAATGAAAGAGGATTGTCTTACGAAAAGGTTGAAATGATACTGGTAGGCAACCATGCTCCATTTACCTGGGGCAAAACCGCTGATAAAGCGGTTTACAACAGCGCGGTACTGGAAAGTGTTGCGCAGATGGCATGGCTTACGGAACAGATCAATCCTTCTGCGGACCGGTTAAAGCCGGCACTGGTTAAAAAACATTTTGAACGCAAGCATGGGCGTAATGCTTATTATGGACAATAATAATTTATGAATACAAACAACTCAAAGAGTAAGGCACAAGGCACAAGAGACAAGGCACAAGTTTGGACGGGAACTTCCTGTTCCTTGTTCCTTGTAGCTTGTACCTTTCTGTTATTAGCAGGTTGCAATAATGCAAGCGATACAACTATGGAAAATAAAGATGAAGCTGCGGACGCAAAAAAATATTCAATGACAGAAAATAATTTTGGTTCTTTCGAAGGGCAGCCTGTTACGGAGTATGTGATCACCAATCCTTCGGGCATGCAGGTGGGCATACTCAATTATGGGGGCACTGTAACAAAGATCATTACGCCCGACAAGAACAAGCAAATGGGTGATGTGGTGTTGGGATATGATTCACTGGCAGGCTTTCTGCAAAAAACGAATCCTTATTTCAATTCATTGATCGGTCGTTATGGCAACCGCATTGCCGCAGGCAAATTCACGCTCGACGGAAAACCGTACACGCTTGCGGGAAATAACAATGGCAACAGCCTGCATGGCGGCAACAAAGGTTATGATAAAGTGATGTGGACCGCCGAAAAGCAAAGCGACAGCAGCCTGAAGCTTACCTACCTGAGCAAGGAAGGCGAAGAAGGTTATCCAGGCAACCTGAATGTAACAGTTGTTTACACGGTTACTCCTGATAACGAATTGAAAATTGACTATACGGCAACTACCGATAAGACAACGCCCATCAATCTTACCAGTCATTGCTACTTCAATTTATCCGCCGGACGCGATTCTACTATTCTCAATCATGAGCTGGAATTGAATGCGGCATCCTATACACCAGTAGACGCAAAATTGATCCCTACGGGAAAAGTATTGGCAGTAAAGAATACCCCCATGGATTTTACTGCGCCTAAAATGGTTGGAAAAGAAATTGCGCAGGTAGACGGAGGTTATGATCACAACTGGGTGTTGAACAAAAACGGTAATGAATTGTCGAAAGCTGCTGCGTTGTACGATGCAGGCAGTGGCCGGTACATGGAAGTTTTTACAACCGAGCCCGCTATTCAATTTTATTCCGGTAATTTTTTAGATGGAACGCTTACGAACACAAAGCAGGGAAAGAATTATGTGAAGCATGCAGGCCTTTGCCTGGAAACGCAACACTATCCTGATAGTCCAAACCAGCCTTCATTTCCTAATACGATATTGAAACCCGGAGAAACTTATCGCCACACAACACTATATAAATTTTCAGTAAAATAAATTTCACCAGATAGGATGAAAGAGTTTCACGCAAAGACGCAAAGAAAGACGCAGAGACGCAAAGTCTGAACGGCACTTAGCGTCTTCGCGTCTTTCTTTGCGTCTTTGCGTGAAATATTCGCAGTGAAAAAAAATTGAATCATGAAACATTTTGATCCTTTAGAAGTCTGGTTTGTTACCGGCAGTCAACACCTCTACGGTGAAGAAACGCTGAACCAGGTGGCAAAACATTCGCAGGAAATAGCAGCCTCGCTGAATGACACATTGCCCGTAAACATTGTGTTCAAGCCAACGGTGAAATCGCCTGAAGAAATTTATGATACTTGTCTTGCTGCCAACACAGCAAAGAACTGCATCGGCATAATTGCATGGATGCACACCTTCTCCCCTGCCAAGATGTGGATCAATGGCCTGAAGATCCTTCAGAAACCCTTGCTGCACCTGCACACCCAGTTCAACCGCGACATTCCCTGGAAGGACATCGATATGGATTTCATGAACCTGAACCAGTCGGCGCACGGCGACAGGGAGTTCGGTTATATTGCTACCCGCATGCGCGTAAAACGTAAAGTAGTGGTTGGACATTGGAAGGATGATAATGTATTGAAAAGAATAGATGCATGGGCAAGAGCTGCTGCCGGCTGGTACGACTGGCAGGGCGCACGTTTTGTACGCTTTGGCGATAACATGCGCTTTGTAGCAGTTACCGATGGCGATAAGGTGGAAGCGGAAATGAAGTTCGGTTATGCAGTGAATTACCATGGCATTGGAGATTTAGTAAAGGTGATCAATGAAGCAACTGATGCCGAGATCGATAGCTTGTGCAGCCAATACGCTGATGAATACAAACTTGCTTCCGGCTTAAAGAAAAATGCAGACCAGCATACTTCCCTTCGTGAAGCTGCAAAAATTGAAATAGGCCTGCGCCGTTTCCTGGAACAGGGCAATTTCAAAGGTTTCACCGATACATTTGAAGACCTGCATGGCATGGTACAATTGCCGGGCCTTGCAGTGCAGCGATTGATGAAAGATGGCTACGGCTTTGGCGGAGAAGGAGATTGGAAAACTGCGGCGCTGGTGCGCCTGATGAAGACAATGGCAACCGGCCTGCAGGGCGGTAATTCTTTCATGGAAGATTATACCTATCATTTTGAACCAGGCAATGAACTGGTGCTGGGAGCCCACATGCTGGAGATTTGTGAAAGCATTGCAGACGGCAAGCCTTCCTGCGAAGTACATCCGTTGGGGATCGGCGGCAAAGCCGATCCGGTGCGGCTTGTATTCAACGTTGCAGGCGGCAGTGCTTTAAATGCATCTGTTGTTGATATGGGCAATCGCTTTCGGTTACTGGTAAACGAAGTGCTGGCAGTTCCGCCTAAGCACGAGTTGCCCAAACTTCCCGTGGCAAGAGTGTTATGGAAACCATTGCCGGATATGCAAACGGGTTGTGCGGCCTGGATATTGGCAGGCGGCGCGCATCATACATGCTACAGTCAAAACCTTACTTCCGAACACCTGGAAGATTTTGCAGAGATAGCGGGTATTGAGTGTGTGCTAATCAATAAGCAAACGGAGCTCTATCAATTCAAGAATCAGTTGAAGTGGAGCGAAGTGTATTACAGATAATTTTTTATCACAGACGAAAAATAGCGCAGATTAAAGAAGATTTTTGGATGTTGCAGATGGGCTTTTGATGAATAGCAAGTTCTTACGATCAGCTTCGCTGATCTCATCTGCAACATCCAAAAATCTTTTTTTAATCTGCGCTATTCTCTGCGCTACCCCTCAATCTCCCCTTCTCTGCGGTTGGAAAAACTTAGAGTATAATCCAGTCTGCTATTAATGCTCTAATTGTTCAATATTATCTTTCGTGTTAAACCGCTCGTTTGGTTTTCATAAGGAACTCAAATAATTTTTTTCTGCACATTAATAAACGGAAACTTATAAAAATTTTAATCGATTAGTATTTTCCGCTAGCCAGATCAAATTTAAGTCGTAGTAAGAATTACTTTGCGCCGCATTAAAAAAACTGTTGTTGACTCAATAGCAGTTTGAGTGTGAAAAAATAATTTTTAAATGTTTAGCTTAAACTAAACTAATATGACTAAATTTGTGACGAAACCTGTTAGAGCGATTAAAGGCAAACAAAGGTTTGAGGAATTAGTGATCTTAAGTGATGTCCGGGATATTGGCAGGATAGGATCAGATAACCTTATTGGTGTTTGGGAGCAATATGAAAACTCGCTGGAAACGAAGTATCGAAGCTCATTCAATCAATTAATGATGTTAATGGACCGTGTTGCTAATTTAAAAAGCCTTCCAGCTACAAAGTTCCGTGACGTTACTCCAGAAGGAGAATTGATAAGAGAGTATGAATTCAAGGCCGGCGATTTGCGATCATATGCAATTAAAATTCCTAATGGGAAACTTATTTTATTGGGCGGGTACAAAAATCAGCAGAAGGAAGATTTTAAAAGATTCCGTTCATTAAAAAAACAATACCTGGACAGCTTAAATCTTACAGTAAATGAAAAGGGAAGACTTACTTAAATCGAAAGAATACTGGATGGGGCAAATTCAAAATGATCTTTTTGAAGTAATCCAGAAGTATATGGAAAAAAATGCTTTTAACAGAACGCAGCTTGCTGCCAAACTGAATGTTACCAAAGGATATGTTACGCAGGTATTAAACGGAGATTTTGACCATAAGATCAGTAAATTGGTCGAGTTGGCAATTGCGTGCAACGCGGCTCCTCTCCTGTATTTTACAGACCTTGATAAATACATCAAAGATGATTCTTCCGATAAGACTTATAACTTATCCGTAGTGCCAGAAAATGCTGCTGCCGCAAAAAAAGCAAAACGTGTTTCTAAAACTATCAAACAGTCACGTAAACCTGCCAACCACAAACAATCCCGATAGTTATGGAAACAAACTAAAACCCCTTCTTCTCTAACTGCGGATACTTAATACCCAACTGCTCCAGGTAAGTATTATACTTCAAAGGATCATAATAATACTTCTTCAGCTCAGGCCGGAATTGCTCCATGATCTTTTTATTCAGATGTGTTGCAGGCGGATTGCCAGGCTCTACAAATGAAGTATACTTCACATCTTTCGTTTGAACATTTTTGTGGTAGTCCCATGCATCAGCAATGATCTTAGGATTGGTAAGCATGTCGATCAGCGTAGCAGCAACCACTTTAGATCCGGCTATCACGCCTTTGTGCGCAATCGGCGTTGCCATTGCGATGGCATCGGCCCAGTTATGCCCGGGTGTGCCGGGTATGTTAGAAGGAAACCGAAGATTGATTGTGGGAACATTCCAGGCGATATCAGCAATATCATCGCTGCCGGAGCCCCAGGAAAATTGCACAGGTCCGTTGATGGAATCCAGTTTCGTCGCCAATCCGTCAATAGGTTCACCTCGCATATTTTTCTTAGGCGCGTCCACTAATTTCTGAACGGCACGTGCCAGCTGCTGATCGGCTGTATCCCATTTAGGAAGTCCAACCACCTGTATATTTTTATAAGTTGCTTCCGCTATCGCTTTATTAAAATGCCCGGGCCATGCAGTGCCTAATAAGCGGTGCGTAACTTTTGTTCCTGTCATCTGCGCAACTGAGTTGGCGTAAAGGATCGCATCGTCGTACATCGACTTTATATCTTCATAGTTTCTTTCGCGCAGGTAATACCACACTGCGGCCTTTGAAGGAACTACGTTGGGCTGATCTCCTCCATCCGTAATTACATAATGCGAACGTTGCGTAGGCTTGAGATGCTCACGCTTGAAATTCCAGGCAACATTCATCAATTCTACCGCATCCAATGCGCTTTTGCCGCGCCACGGAGCGCCTGCAGAATGCGCGGAGCTGCCCTCGAATTTAAATTCAACGGAAACAAGACCATTGTTGCCGGCATCGCCCCAGCTTACACCAAGATTATTGCCCACATGCGTGAAAATGCATGCATCCACATTTTTAAAATAACCATCGCGAATGTACCAGGCTTTGGTGCCCACCAGTTCTTCAGCCACACCCGGCCAGATCACCAATGTACCCTGGATCTTTTCACGCTCCATGATCTTTTTTACTTCAATAGCGGATAGAATTACTAATGGCAAACCTGAATTATGTCCTTCACCGTGTCCCGGTGCATCTTCAACAATCGGTTCTTTGTAAGCAACGCCGGGTTTCTGAGAAGCTTTCGGAATGCAGTCAATATCGCTTCCTAATGCAATTACAGGCTTGCCATTGCCCCATCTCGCTATCCAGGCTGTGGGAATGCCGCTGATGCCTCTTTCAATGGTGAAACCATTCTTTTCAAGTATCGAAGTAAGATATGCGGAAGTTTCTGTTTCGTGAAAGCCCAGCTCGGAAAAGCTGAAGACCATGTCTACCATTTCCTGGGCCATTTTGTATTTGCCGTCGATGGTTTTGATGAGTTCCTGCTTCCAGGCTTCAGGTTTTGTAGAAGTTGTTTTACTCTTTTGAGCTTGTGTAGTAATGGAAAGAATAAGCAGTATGGAAAGTAATGTTTTGGCGATATGCATCAGCAACGATTTTTACTAATTTACGTTGACTGATGGTATTTTTTGATTTTTAGTTTGTGGAAAGGAAACGCGGATTATCAAACTACGTCACCCTCTAAGTCGTAGTCATAGGCCTTAGTAATGCGCACATTCGCAAATTCACCAATTTGCACATCGCCATTTACAACAACTTCATTATCCACTTCAACACTATCAAATTCAGTTCTGCCTAAATAACGGCCAGATTCTCTTTTGTCGATCAATACGCGGAAGGTTTTGCCTACTTTTTCCAGGTTCTTCTCAAATGAAATTTCCTGCTGCACTTCCATAATATCCTGCGCCCTTCTTTCTTTTTCATCGGCAGGAATATCATCAACCAAACCGTACGCAGGTGTATCTTCTTCATGAGAGTAAGGGAAGATCCCTACCCTGTCGAACCGCTGCTTTTGAAGGAAAAGCTTAAGCTCTTCTACATCATCGAGGGTTTCGCCGGGAAATCCTGCAATAAGCGTAGTGCGCAAACAAATACCGGGAACTTTTTCGCGGATAGCCAGGATCAACTCTTCCATTTCAGTTCTTGTGATCTGGCGGCGCATTGCCTTTAGCATATTGTCTGCCGCGTGCTGAAGCGGCATATCGAGATAATTGCAGATGTTAGAACGTTCGCGCATAACATCCAACACTTCCATCGGAAATTTGTGCGGATATGCATAATGCAACCTGATCCACTCTAATCCAGGTACATCGCTTAACCTCTTGAGGAGATCAGACAGCATGCGTTTCTTATAAAGATCGAGACCGTAATAAGTGAGCTCCTGTGCTATCAGCATCACTTCCTTCACTCCTCTTCTTACCAGTCCTTCTGCTTCTTTTACAATGTCTTCAATGGACTTACTAACGTGATTGCCGCGCATCAAAGGAATAGCGCAAAATGCGCAGGTGCGGTTACACCCTTCCGATATTTTGAGGTATGCGTAATGTTGGGGTGTTGCAAGCAGCCTTTCGCCCAACAGCTCCGATTTATAATCCGCTTCGAATCTTTTCAGGATCAGGGGCAGCTCCATGGTGCCGAACCATGCATCCACTTCGGGAATTTCTTTTTCAAGGTCGCCGCGGTAACGCTGGCTCAGGCAACCTGTAACATACACCTTGTCAAGCCTGCCTTTTTGCTTCAATGCCACCTGGTCAAGAATGGTATTAATCGATTCTTCCTTTGCACGCTCAATGAAGCCGCAGGTGTTTACAATCACTATATTATGATCACGCTTGCCGCTCTCATGCACAACCGGAATATCATTGGCCATCAACTGTCCGCTGAGCACTTCACTGTCTACCATATTCTTGCTGCAACCCAGTGTAATGATGTTGACCTTGTCTTTTTTTAGCGTGCGTGTTTTCATAAAATGAGTCGGCAAAGGTAGCCTATAACGGCCTGTATGCGAAAAACAAAGGGCATCTTTAACAGATAGCTTTTAATTTTGCCTTATTCTGAAACGCAAAAAATACTAAAGATGAAAAAACTGATGATCGCAGGCCTGGCATTGTTTTTCTTTATTAACCAGGCTTCCGCCCAGTCAATGGGCAGGTCTTACCGGACGGCGCTTGGCGTGAAATTCTACCCGGGCGCTCTCACCATCAAGCATTTTACCAAGCCCAATCGTGCTTTGGAGGGATTGGGTTATTTCTGGAACTATGGTTTCAGAGTAACCGGTTTGTACGAGATCCATGGAGATATCAACGGCGCTCCCGGGCTGAAATGGTATGTAGGTCCCGGTGCGCACATCGGTTTTTGGAATAACGATTGGAAAAAGAGATACCCGGGCCGCAATGATGGCGTGGCAGTTGGAGTTGACGGCGTTTTAGGACTCGATTACAAGATCAACCAGGCGCCAATTAATCTCAGCGTCGACTGGCAGCCTTCTTTCAATATCATCGGCTACACCTACTTTTCAAGCTGGGGCGGATTTGCAGTGAGATATACTTTTTAGTTTTTAGTTTACTGGTTTATTGGTTAAGGGTCAGTTGGTCATTAAGTCAATAGGTCATTAAGTCATTGCTATTTTATCCAATGACCTAATGACTTAATGACCAATAAACTAATAAACCAATAAACTAATAAACTCACTTCGACGGCCCAACGAAAAGCACTCCCTCCATATTTTGCGTATAACTACCTGAATTTTTGAGTATCTCCACAGTTTACAATAACTATTGAGTAGCATACTTTTAACCTCATTATTCATCTTAAACAGCTATTATGAAAGCTCCGTTATTCCAATTCATTATTCTTTCCGCAGGGCTCCTTGGTTTAGCCGGTTGCGGAAGCGGCGGGGGAATCCCTGTCGACGAAAAACAAGCAGCTGCCCACGTCATTCCCGTTAATCTGGCTAAGGAATACACCCGCAGTTTCCAGGCGGGCCGCGATTACCTTGGCGTAAAACTCGGCGATTCCACTTACCTGCGAGACAGCTTTAACCTCCCGGATGCCGAGATGTTCAACCGGCATGCGATCGCATTGCTGCTTAATGTGCAGGGTGCAGAAGGTATACGCGTCTACATGGGCAGAGACCAGCGAGGACAAGTGCGCATGGTGCTGTTACCGGTTGATAAAAATGGAAATAATATTATTACCAGGCTTATCCTGAACAACACGGTTTCCATACCGGGTATTTCTTCGGCTTATGCAGACCAGGAGGGACAGGCAATTGAAAACGGCCAGCGATGTCCTACGCTTTGCGACAGCATCTGGTAAACCCAACATAATTTTTGTTGCTCAATTTTGAATTTAGCTAATGAACCCTGATATAAGTTTTCTGCTCAGCCTGCTGGTATTATTGCCCCTGGCAATCGGGCTGATACGATTGAAGAAGATAAAGAG
>JBAVMD010000476.1:0-8780 GCA_049689695.1 Chitinophagaceae bacterium
ACACTATCCTGCGCAACATCACCGAGTCCGATCCTGGTTACGATATCGAAAAAGACAAGCTTAATAAAGCGGTAAGGATCGCTAATATTGAAAAGATGATCGACAAGCTGCCGCTTGGCTATCATACCAATTTAAGCTGGGGAGGCATCAATCTCAGCGGAGGCGAAAACCAGCGCATGCTCATTGCGCGTGCAGTTTATAAGGACCCATCCTTTATCCTGTTCGATGAAGCAACCAGTTCACTGGATGCGGAGAATGAGCGCGTGATCATGAATAACCTCCAGGAATTTTTTACAGGTAAAACAGTCGTGATCATTGCACACCGGCTCAGCACTGTAAAAAATGCCGATAAGATCGTGGTGCTGGAAAAAGGAACGATCATCGAAGAAGGCAGGCACCAGGAACTGATAGCTTTGAAGGGCAGCTATTACAATCTTGTAAAAAATCAACTTGAATTAGGCACCTGATGGAAAAATACCGGCATACAGCTATTAACGAATTACCTGAGAAAGCGGATTTTGTATTGGAAGTCACCAATAAGAAACCGCATTGGTTCCTGCGCTACGGCAGCGTGATCGTATTGTTGCTGATAGCATCGGCAATTGCTTTTTTATATTTCAGGCTGGGGCCTCTTATTTTTAACAGCCCTGCCAAATAACATCTTCAATTCATCCACGTATTCTACTTTCCTCATTCCGGTCAATACATGATCGATGCCACTTTCGAGGTAAGCGCTGCAGGCCTGCAGGGGCAAAGGCCGGGTGTCGTTTTCATCCAGTATTCCCTGGTTCACCAGTTCACGCACATAGACCTTACAATTCTTTGTCATCGTTATCTCTGCATATTTCAGGCAGGAGCGGTAAAAATTGCCGACTACATCGATCTCTTCCTTCGTCATGCTGCCACCTGTCCAGCAATGCAAGGGGAGCGTACCCCCGAACAATGTATTCAGCAGCGGTTGCAGGAAATCACGAAACACTACATCAACCGCGGCCTGGTTGCCCATCCTGTTCCAATTGTTTTTTACATGCTGAATTACTTCCAGGTCCAGGGCCGTGCAACCTGCATTCATTTCAGTTAGCTTTTTATCTATAAGCTCAATAAATCGCGAAAAATTATTTTCCGCCTGCCGTTCTTCATCGGGGGATAATTGCAGTGCATAAGTTGCCAGCCTGATAAAGCCATTGGCGGTATGAAGGTTCAAAGGCCTGTTGGAAAAGATGACCAGGTTGTGCGCATGTGCTAACTGAAGCAGGTCAAGACCATCGTAATTCGCGTGCAGTGCGCTGTTCTCAGCAAAATTAAACGGGAACTGGATCAACCTGAATTTGTTATCCGTATCTATCCCGCCTGCAATAGCCGTTAATTGGGATAATGATATCGTAGCCGGCTCATTGTACAACGCCAATGTATTTGAACTGATGCCATAATACCTGATGATGCCTTTGTGAACACATTCTTCGAGGAAGGCAAATGCTTCTTTAATGCGGTCGTAAAATACCTGCTTGTATTGGATACCCGGGTTAGCCAGTAAAAAATATTCAGGATTATGCAGCAAAAATCCATCCAGCCACTTACGGCGCAGGCGTTTGAGCGATTGGCGGATTTTTTTCTGCAGGTAATCGGGATGAATACAATGGTCGATATCACCAGACCGGGCCATTAGTGGAATAGCGCTGCCTTTTGCAGCCTGCAGCTTTTTGAGGAAAGGCAAATCTTTTTTATTCACATAGCCAGCCTTTGATATGATAAAGCAGGGCTGACCAGGATTTTCATGGAACCAGTTGCCGATCATTTCCTCGGCCCCGCCCTGGGTATAATTAACGGCGGTATCTGCCAGGTTACAGCCGGAGGCCATCGCATGCGCAAATGCCTTGCAGTGGTCAGCGTTCTGCGCAGACATCCGGTACGTGCCAACGCCAATACTGCTCAGGCCGTCCAGCTCAACGTATTTCATTTATCCGTTTTTTCTGGTTCTATAAGATGATGGTTTAACGCAAAAACAACCAGGCCAACCCTGGTCTTGGTATTGAACCTTCGGCAGAGATTGGCCTTGTAATCCTCAATGGTGCGTGGGCTTACAAACATGCGGGCTGCTATTTGCTTGTAGGGAAGTTCAGTAGAAAGAAGGTTAAGAAATATTTTTTCCCGATCAGTCAGGTTAAGATCGGGATGGTGGCTTTCCGGTATCCCACGCTCGCTGGCAGGATGCCCCTTAGGCCTCCCCGCTTCCGGTGGTTTTTTTTTCATAAATAAAGTTTAATAGAGAAAAAACATTCCTGTTTTTCCTAAGCATTTACTGGAATACTGACAAACCGGAGCCTGTTTTCACATTGCAATGAAGCTTGTTTTCACATTCTGATGGGGAGAATCCTGGTCTATGAATATAAAGAAAAAAACAATAGCAGGAAAGAGCTGATTTTGAATGAAGCATTCACCCATTTTCACCGGCGTCTATGATAGAACTATATGATGGCCTTAATTTTCAGGCGCAGCATACCATTTCCTGTAAGCCCAATGAAAAAATGTTCCTATCAAAACTATTAATAGCAATAGTCCTACAACTTCCCCGAACAGCAGGTGCATTTGTTTCTGTGCATAATCCAGTTCATAATAAGGCCTGTCTTCCAGTTCTTCATAATACCGGGCCACGATACACAGTGGCAGGAAAGGCAGCAGCCAGAGAAAGAGGTTAATGGCAATTCCCGTTGCTACGTTTCTCTTCTTAATGGCGAAAGCTGTTAAGGAAATGGCCAGAGACAGAAAGGAATAAAAAATGATGGCGTTGAGAATTACTTTTTCCTCGTCACCCGAAAAAGCTACGATCAATGAAGTTAAAACTGTAAGGATAATGACCGTAAGAACTGAAAGGAAAAAGGTCTTTGCCGTTGTGTGCCTGAATGCCAGCAACAGAATGGATAAGATCAGCGCCGTGTAGGTGAAAAGGCGGATAGGAACATCCATCTCTTCCCATGCCCAGCGATGCTTGCGTTGCAGTATGTTGTGCATACTGCTGCTGATGTATCTCAAACCGTATCGCTCTGTTATTCTGTCTATGATGCTGGGACGGTCAGTGTAATACCCAATGGAATTTTCCTGCCATTGGTATTTTTTCCGGATGGCGCTTAGCTCTGCCCTGATGCTTTGCACATCTTTTGGCCGTTTAAAATGGCTGATGAGCTGCCGGTATATATTAAGAGAGCTTAAAGGCCTGATACTATCGGGCTTAAACCCATAAGTGTCGAGCAGGGCGTACTCGGGGCATCGTAAAAAAACATAAACAGAGTCATTGATCTTTTGAACACTGTCTTCAGTTGCGAGTCGCACTTTTAAAGTTTCAGGACTTATTTCTATCATCCGGGAACGTCTGCGGGGCATTGTATCATCCGGGTAATCATCGATAGTGGCAGTTACTGCATCATTGTCAGGCGCCCGGTCTGTAACCAATACCTTTTCCCTTGACCATTTATGATCTAATGAATCATACTCCAGTGTGCAGATAGCCAGGTTTACCGTATTTATATCGTTTATTATTTCCTGGTCTGTATAAGCAGCATTGGCACGGATAGATTCTACAACAGGCTGCACAAAACAAAACAATATAAAAGTGCCTGCTGCAACAAAGTATAATGCCAATGTGATCAGCCTGTTCACAGGGCTTGTAAGGCCATACCGCTTAAATACATTAAAGCGCAGCAGGTAAATAAGCCAGCCGATCAAACCAACCAGCGATACCAGGGATACAAAGCCTACCCAGGCCGCCGATGGTGTTCTTGTTCTGGGATCATCAGGCACTACAAACGCTATGGCTGCCAGCAAGGCCATAAATAAAAAGCCGTAATACAATACCATGTGTGTTCTGGCGCTCCATATCTCAGGCTTATTCAATAACAGGTATCTGTCGAGACGATTTATAAAAGAAGGTGCGAGTGGTCTTTTGGTTTCCATGAGTAGCTTAGTTGCCGCTGTTAAAAAATCGCTTAGTGGAATGCGTTATATCCCGGAAGTAAGTGACCGGTATGCCATTGCTTACAATTTTCTGTATCATTTCATGAACAGACAAACCGGCCGAGGCAATGGTATAATAACCTCCGTTGAAGTTTACCTGCACATGATCTTCTCCCAGCACTTCTATCAACCGTTCTCTTTGTGCACTGGTTTCCAATTCCAGCACTGCGTTTTGCGGACCTTCCGTTTCACCAGTGCGATAAAGACATTTGCCTGACCTGATAAAAAGAACAGAGTCAGCTATTTTCTCCACTTCGTGCAGTTGCTGTGAGCTGAGCATAACGCCCATGGGATGGTATGCTGATTTAGCCAAGTAGCGCAGGTCGGTGAGTATGGTTTGCTGTGCTTTGATGTCGAGGTTTGCCAGCGGCTCATCCAGTATCAGCAAGCTTGGCTTTTGCAGCAGCACGCGTGCTATTTCAAAGCGGGTGCGGTAGCCGCTGCTGATCTGGTTCCACGTAAGATTAGCGTAAGGCGAAAGATTTAAACGCTCCAGCATAAAATCCACCATCAGCTCATTTTGCCTGCCCCGGATGCCAGACAGCGCAGCGGAGAAATGCAGGTTGTCTTTCAACAGTCCATACCAGCGCGGTATCCTCTGCGGAATAAAAGCGAGGTGATGCTTGATGCTGTAATGGTCCGGCTGTTGCAGTTGTGTATAATTAATGCTGCCTTCGTCCAATGCAAGCTGGCCACTCAGGCAGCGGAGCAGGGTTGTTTTTCCATTGCCATTCTCGCCCACTACACCTATGATATCTCCCGTGCCCAGCGAAACCGAAATGGGATGCAGGCTGAAGTTGCCACCGGAATATGTTTTGCTGATGTTTTCCGCCTGTAGCAATGGTTGCCGGCTGTGTGCCAGTTGCCCTTGCAACAGGGCTAACCGGTCGAGCAAGCCGCCGGCTTCTGCAAAAAAGGAATCAGGAAGTTTTTCCTGCCCGGCCTCATTTATTTGTTTGCGGTGTTTTCTGCTCCAGGCGATGCTTTGCTGCATCAGGTCTTCGTTGCCGGTATCCAGCGCAAGGTCGAGCATTCGCCTTGCGGCAAGGGAAATATCGCCGTGAGCCAGGAATGACTTGATCTCATCAATACGGTCTTGCATTATGTTTGGGGTTTAGGCTGTTATTGGTATGATAAACAGCCTTGCGAAACAAGATACAAATTATAGGGAGTAGCAGGAAGCCTTTTCTATTGAATGGATCGCTTAGAGAGAACACTGGGATTCAATACTTGCTCAAGGTCGCCCTGGGTTAGCAGGTGCCTGATGGATTGTTCTATGCAATCTCTTGTGAGTTCTTTTACAAGCAGGTCAGGGGGTATTTGATAAAGTCCGTCAAGGTTATTGTTCTGCTGTTTGTCGAAATTGATCGCCGTTTCTAAAAATTGATAGGTCCATACATTCAGTCCATAATGCCGTCCGTCTTCCAGATCAACGTGAATATTGCAAAAACCATTGTTCTTATCCCAATTGCCCGGTTCAACTTCTTCAAATTCCAACCACAGTTTAAAATTAGTTGGAGGTGTCTGCCTGTTTTTAAGTTTGTTGTAGAGTTTTCTTAATTCCTTATTGTCTTCCCAGCCTTCGCTTTCAACCATTGCGATTACCAGGTATTCTTTTGCATCTTCAATTGTATTTGCCTGCCCGGTTACTGCTGCATATTTCCAGGGGCTTGATGATTCAGGCATTTTATATTCGAATTGAAAATTTCCGTCGCCGATGCTGTGAACGGCAACATACCAATCCCCTTTCCAGCTTTCTGATTTTTGAATGATAAGTCTATAGTGAGAGGTCAACCCATATAGTGTGGTTTGCTTAAAAGTTTGGTTTACCATTTCAATAAAAGAAAGCATTGCTGTGCCGATGGCTTTTTCAACCACTGAGCTGCTTTCGTTTGTCAACTCCTGGTAGAATGCTTCCAGCGATTGGCTTTTTTGGTCGGAGCTTCTGATTAAGGGCATATAGTTTTCTGATGCTGTCTGGCAAATATCTTAAAGGATCATACAATTTCCTATTGCCACTCGTGCAGCACTATTTTTTGTATTTGCGACTTCAATTTATCCCATGTGTCTTTCTTATCCCCTATTGCCGCGCTGTAAAAGTTCTTTTCAGATTTGAGGCCGATCTTTCCGGCCTGGTAACCCTCGCCGCCTTTTTTAATGTTCTTATCTGCTTTTTCCTTTTGTATGGCGGTTACCCCGGATGGATTCAGATCTATGCTGATGAGGCCCACGCCGCCACCGGCCGACTGCTTCTGGTGCCAATGCTTGATGGTGTGCGCCCTGTCTCCAAAATGTGCTTTGAACGGAGCATCCAAATGTTGCCGGTTGGGATTACGGGCAGCGAGATAGTCATGCGCCGGATCGGCAAATCCTTCCGTATCTATATCATTTGCAGTAGCCCAGAGATAAAGCTCATCAATTACAGCCAACGTTCTTGCCGAATACATCCTTACGGTGCTGTTTGCATGCTGGGGCGTATTCCCCATTGCAGTATCTGTTTGATAGAATACTTTCTGCTTTTCCCAATTCGGTTTAAGTGTCGCGAGTTCGTTCTCAAACTCTGCCAGCGTTTGGAATTCTATTTCCTGTGTCATCCAATGCGTGATGATCAGCTTTTCGTCTTCAGTAAAAGCCTGGCCGTTGGCGCGTGGTATATTGTAATTCCCCAGTTTGTATTTTGATTTTCCAATCAGCATCGTATTCTTTGCCAATTGTATGGGCGCTGAGCTGGTTGATATGTCCTGCAATTTGAGTTGTGTAACAGGCGCCGTCCGGTTATCTACCAGCGGTAGCGCTGAGCTCACGGGGGGATTGTCGCCAGCTAACATACTTGCGGTTGACAGGCTTTTGGCCTTTGGGGTTTTGTCGGCATGAGTTTGCATAATTCCCTTTTTTGCATTTGGAGATATGGAAGTTAAGGGCCGAAAGATGGGCTAACAATAGGGGATTTCTCCAATAGTGACAAAATGTACTATCGCTCTGTATCTTACCTGTATCTTACCTTTCTGGTAGTACGCTGTATCCGGGCAGGTTTGAGGAATGACATCTTGTCGGTATATAGCCCTATAGCCTTGCTTTCATCGTCTTTTTGTTCGGGTTGGTTTCGACTGAACTACTTCGCTATAAGCAGAGAGCAAAGCTTCCTGCACCAAGGCGTGTTCCACTTTATTAAGGTTGAATGTTGTAGCACCTTTCTCCCCCCATTTGTTAGGCACGGGGTAAATGTTTTCAGGATCCATCTGGCAAAAGACAGCTTGTTCCTGCGGGGTTAGAAAAATATTGGCGGTATTGTCTTTTTCAAGGTAAGTGCAGAACATGCGTTTGCCGGAGACTTTAAAACCTGTTCTTTCAAAATGGGGGACTTGTTCGGTGTGGGGGAAGGAGAGGGCGAGGTGAGTGAAGGTTAGCATAGTGAAAAATTAGGCCAAAAATGATTTCTTTTTAATATTTTACTGTTCGCCATAACTATCTGAAATATTATTTGCTGATTTATTTATTTTGTATGAAACCCAGTTGTGAAGATTATGATTAAATAAGTTTTTAAATCTCATTCTGCACAAACTTAAAAATTACATTGTGAAGATAATTTCTAAACATGTTGCTGAAGTAAAGCTCTAGAGTTTCGACTTTAAGCACTTTCCGCTTTACTAGCTTCGATCATACCTTCGATTTCTAATACAATGCTGCCTTCTGCCGGATGCTCTGATGCGACGTCAGAAAAGATCAAAGCCGAAATCTTATCAAAATATTCCTCAGTCAAAAGGAGATCTCTATAGTCCGTAAACTTAAAATTAGAGTTATAGGTAAAATAGTCGTTAATTTTCGAAAGGATTTCTTCAAAAGGTCGTAAAATCCTGTTTGCCTTTTCAATATCATTAAGATCATCAATCGTATAATCTAGTTCTGTCTCAAGCAATACTTTTATCCTATTAACATACCTTCTTCTCTGGAATGAGTTTATAGAATCAATATGCAAGAATTTATTGATACTATCCCAAATTGTTTGCGTTTTTTGATGCACGCTATTGCTATCCATTATTGACAAAAGATCATCAGTCAAAGCCTTAGAATTTATCTTGATATTAATGAGTGAGTAATGATTTAAAAATCTTGCAGGATTAAACAAATGAAATGTAATTGAATTTCCACGCCTGTATCTCTCTATATAAAATTTTCTAAATCTAGTAAAAGCCTTATCCCATGTGAGAAAAAAGGGCTCAAGAATATGTGCATCACCATTGCAAAGATGGCACATCATTATAGCGTCATTATCTATTGCATTTTTAGGTCTAAATTTAAAATTATCCTCATCTAATACCGAATGCAGTACTTCAACTGCATCATTTTTATTATCATATTGAGGAAGAGTTTCAACTTCAATGCTCAAGTCAGCATCACTTAAAATTTTATAAAGATTGGCATATGCGATGGACTGAAATTTTGGATCATATGCATCTTCTTCATATAAGTTAAACCAACTTTGCAAGAATGCTGCAAAATTATTATCCTCACTTTCTAATAAGTCGTTCTCCTTCAAATGCCAATAAAACTGAAAAAAAACGTTCGAAGAAATATTTCCTGTAGCTATATCTTCAAAAGGGATAAGCAATAAAGCTAACTTAAGCTGATAAGCAACCTCCTGAAGATAAAGTCTAGAAACCTTTAATTTAATATTTCTGTTCTTTTTTGTTAAGTCAATCAATTCTTCTGCAGTTTGATAATAGACACTTTTATATTCTGGCTTTTTGACATAATTTAAGCATAGTATGTAT
>JBAVMD010000477.1:0-1982 GCA_049689695.1 Chitinophagaceae bacterium
GAACCGGCCTATCAATAGCTTTATTGCTCATTTTTCATGCTGCATCAGCGCAATCCATCAGCATGAAAAAGATAAAAGCTAAATCAGACAGCGCCCTTGCCAGATACATCGGCCCGAATTTCAAACGGCTCAACCCGCGTGTGTCGACGATTGCAACCGCAGATCAAAATGGCAATTACGATTATTTCAGCTACGAAGACGCGCCAGTCCCTGTATCAAAAAAATATGCAGTTACCTATCAGCTCTTTTATAAAGAACTGGATTACGAGGCTGAAATTGAAGTTTTCTATGATGACAGGTTCAGAATAACTGACTCAGCTTCTTTGAATGATATACCACGCTATGTTGTACGCAACACCGCAAGAAATATCATTACGAAGCAGCAGGCGATTGAAATAGCTAAAAAAAAGGGTCTTGCCGCGGGAGATGTTTTTACTACGGTCTTGTCCGCTCAGCATAATGACCGTCAGCTTTACTGGTTTGTAAGAAGCGAGTGGAAGAAAGACATAGCCGCACAACAGAAAAGCAATATAAGGCGAAGGGCTGTTCGCAAGAACGATACTTTTTTCGTAAATGCGTTAACGAAACAAGTTTTTACTTTTGAACAACTGTCCCGTAAATAATCAAGACAGATACTATGCTGCATGATAAAACTATTCGCTAACCTGTTTCTCTTACTTGCATGTTTGTTTGCTGAAGCGCAAACTCCCGGTTCGCCCATTCCTCACCTCGTAAAAAATAGCAACGGCGCTCAACTTATCGTGCACGGTAAGCCTTTCATTATTACAGGGGGAGAATTGGGAAATTCGAGCGCTTCCAGCACTGCGTACATGGCGCCTGTGTGGACTAAGCTCAGACAAATGAATTTGAATACGGTTCTTGCGCCGGTTTATTGGGAACTGTCAGAGCCCCAGGAAGGAAAATTTGATTTTACACTGGTGGATGATCTGCTCAACAGCGCCCGCCGCAATAACATGAAACTGGTTTTGCTGTGGTTCGGAACCTGGAAGAACAGCATGTCGTGTTACGCGCCTGCCTGGGTAAAAACAAACCAGCAACGTTTTCCAAGAACTGAAAACAGTAAGGAAAAAACCGAAGAGATCATCACCACATTCAGCCGCAATGCATTGGAAGCTGACAAGAAAGCATTTGTTAAACTGATGCAGCACATAAAAGAAGTGGACGCAAAGCAGCAAACAGTTTTAATGATACAGGTAGAAAATGAAATAGGCCAGCTACCCGAAGCAAGGGAGTATTCACCTGCCGCTAATGAAGCATTCGGCAAACCTGTTCCTGAAAAGCTGATCAGCTATCTTTCTGCAAATAAGAGTAGGCTGCTGCCGGAAGTAAAAAAGTTGTGGCAGGACAATGGTTTCAAAACATCAGGCACATGGGAAGATGTTTTTGGAAAAAGCCTGGCTACAGATGAATTGTTCATGGCATGGCACTTTGGTGTTTTTGTTGAAGAGATCACCAAAGCCGGAAAGGCGGTATACGATCTTCCTATGTTTGTTAATGCAGCCTTGAACCGCCCCGGGCGAAAACCCGGCGAATATCCAAGCGCAGGGCCCTTGCCGCATGTTATGGATATCTGGAAAGCAGCAGCGCCCACGATTGATTTTCTTTCCCCGGATTTTTATAATCCTGATTTTAAATACTGGAATGATCTGTACACAAGATCATCCAACCCGCTTTTTATTCCTGAACATCGCTTTGAAGCGGGTGTTGATGCAAAAGCGTTTTATGCCATCGGGCATTATAAGGCTATTGGGTTTTGTCCTTTTTCCATTGAATCGTCCGCTAAACCGGCAGAAGAACCCATCGGCAAAGCTTACCACGTGATCAATCAATTGAACGACGAAATAGGGAAGGCACAGGCTAAAAACGCCATAGATGGAGTACTGCTAAGCAAGGATTCCAGCTCTGTTAAGATCAGGCTCGGTAATTACATGCTCACGGTTGCTCATGATTATACCCTGGGA
>JBAVMD010000478.1:0-5418 GCA_049689695.1 Chitinophagaceae bacterium
CTTACGAAGGTCTATCATGAGTCGTTCTTATCAAACTGATTCCGGCAAAAAATAAAATAGCGCCGGGCGTAAAATATATAACGTTCTCTTTCACGTTTTTCATTCCGGACCCATTCATAAAATTTACAGCTCCAAGGATCAGCCCGGCAATACCCAAAAAGGTAAGCACAATACCTATTACTCTTTTTTCCATAATGGCCTTTATGGCGTGTAGTGCAAAGAGCATGCCTTTACGGCAAGGCACAAGGTACAAGTAACAAGGTACAAGTGGCTCCAGATAGCAGCTATGCTCCAACTTTAATTCTTTTCCTGCTTCTTGTACCTTGTTCCTTGTTCCTTTCACCTTGTTCCTTCTCAATGAACTTCACACAACTCCTCCCACCTCGTGCTGTATCTCGGCGATCTGAGTTCCTGGCGCATTTTCCAATTTTTGGCGGTACCTGAAGATGCGAATTTCAGTGTGTCATCGCGCATAGAGAAATTAATGTTGTCTATCATGGTCATCAGCATCCGGTGATTGTTCTTTTCCGGCACCTCAAAGAGATTGGCCTGGATGGAAGTATCCGGTACCAGCCCGCTCAACAGCACACCAGCTTTTTTATAAAGGTTTCCTTCTTTAAAGATCTGTTCAACCAAATGCATAGCGGGTTTTATGAGCTCATTTGTAAGCGAGGTAGGATTCGGTAGCACGGCGTGTGCGCTAACAGTAGGGCCATGCCGGAAATAAGGGGCTGTGCTGGTTTGTTTGGGTACTACAAATACGGTGATCACGCCGGCGGCACTGTGCTGGCGGCGCAATTTTTCTGCAGCCCGGCTGGTATAGGTGGCAACGGCTTCTTTAATGTCTTTTAATTCTTTGACCGGGTTACCGAACATGCGGGTGGTGGCGATCATCTTTTTGTTGTCAAGCGGTTCTTCCATCATAATCGCTTCCTCTCCGCGGAGTTCACGAAGCAGTCGCACGCCCACCACGCCCCCGAGATTTTTTCTCACCCATTCTTCGTTCATGTTGCGCAGCTGCCAGGCGGTTTGTATACCAAGGCGCCCGAGTCTTGTTGCATTTTGATAGCCTACTCCCCAAAGATCTTTAACAGGTGCGGCCTGAAGTGCGCGAATGATCTTTTCCTCGCTATCAAGCAACATCACGCAGTTGGTTTTTTCCTTTTCCTTTTTAGCAAGCATGTTGGCCAGCTTTGCCAGGGTTTTGGTTGGAGCAACTCCTACGGAAACCTCAACGCCCGTCCATCGCTTCACAATTTTCCGCAGTTGGTGCGCTGTTTCAGGCAACATTTCCGGGGCAACCAGGTCGAGGTTAATAAAGGCTTCATCAACTGAATACACTTCTACGTTCTCCGGTCCGGCCAGCATGCGCAATGTTTCCATTACGCGCCGGCTCATGTCGCCGTATAAAATATAATTGGAAGAAAATACCTCGATGCCGTTCTGCAGTATCAGGTCTTTGTTTTTATGATAAGGTACGGCCATGCCTACGCCCAGCTGCTTGGCCTCATCGCTGCGGGAGATGATGCAGCCGTCGTTATTACTAAGCACAACTACAGGCTTTCGGGCCAGTTCCGGCCGGAATACCCGCTCGCAGGAGCAGTAAAAACTATTGCAGTCTACGATGGCTTTGTAAATCACTGAGGCAGATTTAGTAATAGACAGGTCAGCAAAAGGAGTTAAGGACATGTGTTATGCACATGTCCTTAACTGTTATGGAGGATAAGGTAAAGCGGATAAGGCTTTTGAAATTGAACAGAATATAAAAAGTACGGATCATTGACAAAAATTCGAAGACAATATCCTCTGACAAACAGCTCAAAGCTTTTATGGCACAAGCACATCCTATGCCCTGTAAAAACCATCACGGATGTTCGACCTCCTGATCTTTCGGATCAGTGTATACAGCCTCGGAGACGGATGTAATATATAAATGCGTTTCATCCGTGCTGTCCGGGATGGCTGAGTTATTTTTCTGCCTTCGGACATTTTATTGCTCATAGTTCTGCAACACTTTTTTTCTGATAGTTAAGGTTTAATGACAGGCAGAAAATCGTAAGGATAAACCACCACCTATATATTAAACGGAATGGATCACAAATGTTACCACGCCCCAGATATCAAACTCGGCACAACTGGTATCTACCTCGATGGCAGATAACTTATTTGTTTCAGGAATCAGCCTTACTTTATTAAATGTTTTTTCCAGGCGGCGCACCAGCATTTCACCGTTGAGTATGGCCACTATCACTTTCCCGCTTACCGCTTTCAGGGAACGGTCTACGATCAGTACATCTCCATTAAAAATGCCTGCATCCACCATGGCATCGCCGGTAACACGCAAAAAAAAAGTAGCAGGTTTATTTTTAATAAGCTGTTCATTAAGGTCTACGCCTCTTTCGGCATAATCATCTGCGGCCGCGCCAAAACCTGTTGCATTGGCAGTAGAAACATCCCATTGCGTAAATCTTTTGGAGCCGCGATAGCTTGGATTAAAAATTTCTTGCCCATCCATAAAAATAATTTTGCTGCTACTAAAATCTTTAGTAAATTTATGCTAAAATAATTCACCCGCAAAAATAATTTTGGATGGAAACGGGTTTAGTAAGCACCACCTCTCACCGGGATGGTTTATGGGAATATTTACTGGTAGTGCGTCCGGACGCTCATATCTGCAGCAAGCTTGCCGCAGAGAAAGAAGAGTTCTTTAATCGCTATCAGCATAGTACCGCTTTGCACGGCCAGCCGCACATGACACTGGGGGCATTTATTGCTACCGAAGACATGGAGGATACCATTATAAAATGGGTGCAACGTATTTGCGGCATGAACAAGGGTTTCTCCATCACCCTTAATAATTATAGCGGGATTCCGGACCATACTATTTTTCTGCGCGTGCAAAATCCTGAGCGTCTCCGCGAGTTGTCGTTACAACTTAAGGTGATAGATTATTACGTCAGGTCAAATAATTGCCCGCCCCTCAAACTGGTCAATCGCCCCCACCTGAGCATAGCGGCAAGACTTCCCGCACACGTTTACAGCAAGGCCATGCCGGAGTATTCAAGGAAAATGTTCCATGAAACCTTCATGGTCACAGAGCTGCTGCTGCTTAAGCGGTTGAACCAGTTTGATGCGTGCAGGCATGTGAACGTATTCCGATTTTATCCACCGGATACTAACAGTTATCATCAGGTGGCGTAACAATTGAATATCCATGTATAAACAAAACAATATGAAACAGATCATTCAACATATGCCGGGCTATCGCAAAAATGAATACATACTCGTGCTAAGCCCGCATGAAGAATTGCGAAATAAGATCAATTCCATAAAGAAAGAATTTTATGAGAGTTATAAAGCGCCTTCCGCACTTGGCGGTAAGCCGCATCTCACGCTTGTAAAATTCGATCAGTTAGAAATGATGGAAGACCGGATAGTGAACAGGCTTAAAACAATTGCTATGGGATTTCCGCCATTCAAAGTGGAAATGAAAGACTTTGGAAGTTATCCATCACATACCATATTCATCAATGTCACCAGCAAGCTGCCCATTCAAAACCTGGTAAAGGAAGTAAAGCAGGTGCAGCGGTTAATGAAGATGGACAATGAACACAAACCATATTTTATTGATGATCCACATCTCACCATTGCAAGGAAACTGGTGCCCTGGCAATATGAGAAGGCCTGGCTTGAATACAGCAACCGGCATTTTACGGGAAGGTTCATTGCAGACAGCATGCTGTTGCTGAAGCGAAGGGAAGGTGACAGAGGCTACCAGATCGTGCAGCGTTTCGAATTCATGAATCTGCCGGTAACTATTAAGCAGGGGGAGTTGTTTGGATAAGGTAATTGATTATTAATTATTGAATTATTAATTATTCCAAATAGACAGAGAAGCTATAAATGAATAATCAATAATTAATAATGAATAATTAAAGATCCGGAATAACAGAGTAAGGATATGTGTAAATGCTATTCTGATATAAATGATGGTGAATAGCGGCGCTGGTCAGTGATTAAAGATGCTTGCATCATTCAAATGCAACACGCGAAAAAGAGAATGATCAATGATCGTTCATTAAACTTCATTCTATGGAAGAGCAGAAAGAGAATATAAATAATTATTTGAAAGGACGGGGTGCACAGATAAACACCAAGAACCGGTTCCTGAAAAATGAGCGGGTGCGTGAAGATGTTGAGGCGATTGATGATTGGACGGAACCCAATGTCAAAACACAATATTTCGAGGAAACTGCTAAAGGGATAGTGAATAAAGTGGATAGCCCTGACGTGGGTATGTGGTACAGCATGAATCCTTACCAGGGATGTGAGCACGGATGCATTTACTGCTACGCCAGGAACTCTTTCGAATACTGGGGTTACAGTGCGGGAATTGATTTTGAGACCAAGATCATCGTAAAGAAAAATGCGCCGGACCTATTGCGTAAATTTTTGATGAACCCTAAATGGGAATGTGTTCCCATCGGCTTAAGCGGAAATACCGATTGTTATCAGCCCGCTGAACAGAAATTTAAGCTTACGCGCAGTATACTGGAAGTGTGCAATGAATTTAATCAGCCGGTAGGCATGATCACAAAGAATGCAGGTATGCTGCGGGATAAGGACATACTGCAGGAGATGGCAAAGAAGAACCTGGTATCGATACTTGTATCTATCACTTCTTTAACGGAAGACCTGAGAAGGGTGATGGAACCAAGAACTACCACTGGTAAACAACGATTGAAGCTGATAAAGGAAATGAGCGATGCAGGAATCAGGATGGGCGTAATGCTTGGGCCTATGATCCCGGGATTGAATGAACATGAGATGCACGACATCATCAAGGCGGCAAGTGAGGCCGGGGCAAAATTTTCAGCTTATACCTACATACGGTTAAATGGTGCGATCAAATTTTTATTTCATGATTGGCTGTATAAGAACTTTCCTGATCGCGCTGATAAGGTATGGCACCTGATAGAAGGCAGCCATAATGGAAAAGTGAATGACAGCCGCTGGGGCGTTCGCATGAGAGGCGAGGGAAATGTAGCGGAGATGGTGGCCATGCAATACCGTAAGTACACAAATAAATATGGTCTTAATCATGAACGCATGGACCTGGATTGCTCTCAGTTCAGAAGGCCGGGCGAACAGGGAAGACTGTTCTAAAAAATATTCTTACAGACAAAGATAGTTTTGCGTTTGGATGGTTTGTAAACACGAGGCCGGAGTTCTCTCTGGCCTCCCTTATTTTAGATTACTCCCGGTAATTTGGATGCATAGGATTAATTATTAATTACCGCTTGAGAAAAAATAAATCACGGATTGGAAGAAGGATTATAGGATTACACGGATGGATTCACACTTTAGCGAAAAGTATAGTTTCTCTCGCGACTCACGTGTCATCCCGAACCCCGTAGC
>JBAVMD010000479.1:0-1634 GCA_049689695.1 Chitinophagaceae bacterium
GGCGAAGCGGCAGTGAAAAATAAGGTTGCCGGTTTTGCTGCATTCGGGGAATATTATAATGCTTATGGCCCTACTGAGACAAGCATCTGCGCAACAGTTTTCAAAAACCCGCAAGGGGATAGCATTAAAAGCGAGCGCGTACCCATTGGCAGGCCGATAGCTAATACACGTATTTATATTATGAATGAAAGCGCCCAACTCTGCGCAAAAGGAGTTGCCGGCGAAATATGTGTAAGCGGTCGCGGTGTTGCACGCGGTTATCTTAACCGTGAAGAATTAACTGCTGAAAAATTCGCGGCTGATCCATTCAGAGAAGGTTACAGGATGTATAAAACAGGAGACATCGGCAGGTGGATGGAGAATGGGGAGCTTGAATTTTTGGGAAGAAAGGATGAGCAGGTCAAGCTGCGAGGCTATCGCATAGAACCCGGCGAAATTGAAAGCGTGTTGCTCAGGCAGGAAAATATTCTTCAGGCAACCGTTACCGTGCAGGAAAATATTCATGGAGAGCAGGAGCTGATCGCTTTCATAGTGAGCAAAGAGAGTAATCTCGATATAGCATCTTTAAGAAATTCTTTGAGTCAGCTATTGCCCGCTTACATGCTTCCGCATCATTTTGTGGCATTGGAGGAATTACCATTGAGCCAGAGCGGAAAAGTGGATAAGAAAAAACTTCCTGCTGTAGGAGACAAAGTGATGGCAGGTTCAACAGAATATGTAGCTGCGCGTAACGAAATGGAAGCGGCTGTGACTGACATATATGAAGAGGTGCTGAAGAAAAAACAAGTAGGAGTAAAGGATGATTTCTTTGTGATGGGGGGAGACTCCATCAAATCAATACAGGTGGTGTCGCGTCTTAAGCAAAGAGGTTATTCTTTATCCATCCAGGATGTATTGATGCATCCCGTGGTAGAAGAGTTGTGTAAAGTAATGGGGACCTCATCGCGCATTACAGCTCAGGGACCCGAAACAGGTACTATAGGATTGAGCCCCATACAACGGTATTTTTTCGAAAGCAGTGAGGTTTCGCCGTATCATTATAATCAATCGGTCTTATTAAAAAGCAATCTGCGTTTATCTGAACAAGGCCTGCAGCAATGCCTGGATAAATTGGTGACGCATCACGATGCATTGCGGATGACCTATCGCTTTGAAAATGGTGAATGGACGCAAAGAAATGAAGGACCTGAACAAGGCTATGGCTGGGAAATAAGGGCAATAGAAAACAGCGACCAATTGCAACAGCATTGCGATGAGATACAAACGTCGATCAACCTCGCGAACGGTCCGTTAATGAAAGTATGCTTGTTCAAGTCAGCGGAAGAAGATTATTTACTGCTGGTGGTTCATCACCTTGTCATCGATGGCGTGTCGTGGCGGATTATATTGGAAGATATTTCAGAACTATACAGCCAATACCAGAAAGGTGAAACGCTTACATTACCGCTGAAAACCGATTCATTCAGAGCGTGGCAGCGCCAGCAGGAACAATATGCCACGAGCTATGAACTGCAACGTGAGGAGTTGTACTGGGATGAAATAGAACAAAAGGCTTTATCGGCAGAACTTTTACCAAAAGATCATCCTGGCGGCACCAATACGAATGCAGATCTTGATCATGCATCGTTCGTAAT
>JBAVMD010000480.1:0-4240 GCA_049689695.1 Chitinophagaceae bacterium
GTGTATAACCTACATCTGCGCCCAATTTTTTCAGGTCAACTTTATCAACGCCTCTTCCTATTTCTTCATCGGGCGTAAACAGTATCTTAATTGCACCATGTTTAACTTCCGGGTGTTTTATTAAGTAAGCTGCCATGTCCATGATCACGGCTATGCCGGCTTTATCATCGGCGCCTAGCAGCGTAGTGCCGGAAGCTGTAATGATGTCTTCGCCGATTTTCTTTTTGAGGTAGGGATGTTCGTTGGTGCTGATCACCTGTGATGGATCATCGGGTAGCACGATATCACTGCCATCGTAATTTTTATGCACGATGGGTTTCACGCCTGCGCCGCTGCTGTCTGCCGAGGTATCTACATGCGCACAAAAACAAACAACAGGTGTTGTTTTGGAAGTGTTGGAGGGAATAGTAGCGTATACATAGCCGTGTTCATCCAGGTGTGCGTCTGAAATTCCCATCTGCTGCAGTTCCTGTACCAGCAGGCGACTAAGGTCTTTTTGTTTTTCAGTAGAAGGCTGGGTAGTGGAATTGGGATCGCTCTGTGTATCTATCTGCACATACCGCATAAAGCGTTCGGATACGGAGAATGTATATTGCTGGAACATTCTTGTGTTATTTTTGGCAAGATAGGATAAGAAGTTTAAGGTTTAGGGTTTAAGGTTCCTCGCTATAAGTTGTAAACAAATAGCGTGCAATTGATGTTTGAGACCTATCATCCGCAGAACTTTAAACTTCAAACCTGAAACCTGAAACTTTGACCCGAAACTCCAAACCCGAAACCCGAAACCCGAAACCCGAAACAAATTATGAACTCAACACATGATACTGCTATTATACGCCACGGCTGGCTGAGAGTGCTCATCTTTGGCATTTCTTACTTCCTGGTATTTCTGATGGCCGGCGAAGTATATGGCTGGATCAGTCAATGGATCCGCATTCCGGAACAGTTATTCCTGTTGCTGAGCTTTGTTGTTTCCTTTGCTTTTTCGATGCTTACGGTTTATGTGTTTCGTCGTGGTATTGATGGAAGATCGCTTACGAGTCTTGGATTTGAATATAAAGGGTATAAACCGGATGTGGTGATGGGTTTATTGTTAGCCCTGGTACTGTTGGTTGCCGAATCGCTCATACTGTATTTTACAGGTTATCTAAAATGGACGGAGTTCAGCTTTAACGGCACCGATTTATTGTCTGGCCTGATCATCATGATACTGGTAGCCATCAGCGAAGAAGCTGTTTTTCGCGGTTACATTCTGCATAACCTGATGCAATCCATGAACCGCTGGATAGCGCTGGCTATTACTTCTCTTTTATTTGCCTTGTTGCATGCCTTCAATCCCAACATCACGTGGTTGGCGCTGCTGAATATTTTCCTTGCAGGATTTGTGATGGGAATTGTTTACGTGTACACCGGCAATCTCTGGTTTGCAATTGCTTTTCATTTCAGCTGGAATTTTTTCCTGGGACCGATATTAGGCTATGAAGTAAGCGGACTTCCATTAGAGAGTTTATTACAGCAATCCATCCATGGCCCCGACTGGCTAACAGGTGGAGAATTTGGTCTTGAAGGCTCTGTGCTGGATGGTGCGTTTTCTGTGATGGCTTTTGGGGGGATGCTGTTGTATGTGAGGCGGGGGAAGCGGCGAGCTGTGAGCTTCGAGCGGCGAGCAGCGACCTATAAGCCATAAGCTATAAGCTTTAAGAAATGGAGTGGTTGAATGCTTGTAGCTCATAGCTCCCAGCTCGCCGCTCGAAGCTCGCAACTCGCAGCTTCTTGCTTACCTCCCAAAATCTCTTTAACTTTTACAACAAACCAACAACACATGAAAAAATGGTTAATCGGCTCCTTAGTCGGCGCACTACTATTGTTTATCTGGCAGTTTATTTCCTGGGCTGCTGCAGGTCTTCACGACCCCGAGTACAAATATCATCCGCAGCAGGAACAGATCATGAGCAGTTTATCATCCCTTATTAAAGAAGACGGTCAGTACATGATGCCGCGTACGCCACCAGATGCTACATCTGAGCAACAGCAGGCAGCAATGAAAGAAATGAATGGAAAACCCTTTGCGGTGATCTCGTACAAGAGTTCTTATGAGATCAAGATGGCCGAGCCTATGATCCGGGGTTTCCTGGCAGATGTGGTGATTGCATTGCTGATGATCTATGTGCTTGGAAAACGTACCAACTTCACTGTGGGCAGTGTTTGGGCAGCATCGCTTGCTATAGGATTTATCGGCTGGCTCTGGCATCCATACACGGAAAATATCTGGTTCCAGACGCCGGTAGCAGTATTAACAGGCGCATTGATGGATTGGTTTGTAGCGTATACGATTCTGGGATTGTGGCTGGGATGGTGGTTGAAGAGGAGTAGTAGAGTTGTGAGTCGTTAGGTAATTAAGTCATTGGTCATTGAGTCATTTGCAACTGCTGAGTGTCCACCTGTCATTCCGAACCCTGTTGCAGGGACTTATGACTAAAACGAGTGGGGTGAGGAATCGGCATAACAGTGATTTACATTAGTACTAGTACTAAATCAAATTGCTAACGTTTCCAATTTCTCATCCCTTCTTATTGGGTTGAGGAAGCTTTTATAATTTCAAGTATTTCTATTTCAACGAAAGCGTTGTGATAAGGGATCATTGTTTTCTCACCAACCTTTCTGTCTAATACAGCTTTAGAGAAGTCTGTATTTGCATCCGTTGAGCCCACAACAAACTCTACAATATCCGGACCAAAAGTAGATTTATCCTCATCTTCAAAAACAGTCATCGTTGAACTGACTTTAACAGTGTCTCCGCTTTGAACACGTTGACGTTGCTGGAGTTTCTCCCGTAAAACACGGAGTTCTTCAAAAATAAAAACATTATCAGAGGTTTTGAGTGCAGTTGCTTCCTGAAGGACTTTTTCTGCTTCTCTCCATTTCATTTGTTGCTGATAGACCTCACTTAGCTGCAGGTACGCACGCACTTTATTGCTGACTAGTGGATGCACATCGCTCGTTTTTGCAGAAGTTTCGCGTGCTGTTTTTATTGCTGTTTTCAAAATCGATTCGGCATCGCTCCAACGGTGCTGTCGTTGATACACCTCACCTAATTCTAAGTATAAGTCTGTACGATCCTCTGATTTTTTTCGAACATACTGTAGAGCAGCCTGTAAAATCTCCTCAGCAGCATGCCACTTGTTTTGCTGTCGAAATACTTTGCCGAGTTCCAAACAAACCTTTACTGAAACATCAGATGATTTTTTATTTTCTCTGCTTAAAACTGTCTGCAAAATATTTTCAGCTTCACTCCACCGTAACTGACGCTGATATACTGTACTTAGTTCAAGAACAGCTTCCAAATCATTAGGATTAAGAGAGAGCCATTCCTGCAAAACTTCTTCAGCCTTCTTCCAGTTTTTTTGTTGTTGGTAAACTCTGCTTTCTTCAACCGCAGTAGCTAGTTGAAGGTCTATAAAATCGTCTTCCTGCCCATCTGACAATTCATATAATTCCTTCAACCGCTCATTGAAGTTGTTTATCAATTCATCAGTAGTATCATAATAGGCAATACTACGACGCTGATCGATTTTCAACCGCAATAGCATAGGTTCAATTTTTTTTACATTCGAACGTGGTTCTTTTACATATACATAAAGCAATGGCTTGCCTGTACGTTGAAACAAATCCATAGCATAATTAATTTCACTTTGCATGAAAGAGCTCCACTTTTTACTGATTAGTAAGAATGCATCGCAATCCTGGATAAACTGCTGATAATACTCAACAATATTGACTCCCTGTTTTGGTTGTCCGGGCCATACCGGTTTAAGTATTATGCCATGCTCTGACCATGAGGAGGCAGATTGATCAAGTAAATATTGTTGAACCACCTTACCATCTTCGGCCAATTCATTAGAGCAGGATATAAGTATTTTAACAACCTTAGCGGATGTTGGTTTTAACTGCAACGCAAACTGATTCTGAAATTCCTTTACAATTGCTCCTATCAGCACCCCTTCGCTATATCCCCGCTCATTTTCTTTTAATCCCCTACCGGCATGATGCAAGCCAAGCAGTTCTCCTTTGCGGTTAAATAATGGCGCGCCTGAACTGCCAAAATTTGCATTAACAGAATAATGGAAAAATGAATCATAAACAGCAACAATTTTTGCAGACCCGATTTCTACGCGAGTTTCTAAGGTGCTCAGCAAATATGCCTCTGCTGCAACCTGTACGCTTTCAGCAAGGCTATAGA
>JBAVMD010000481.1:0-3473 GCA_049689695.1 Chitinophagaceae bacterium
GAGCAGGAAATCATTTATTATATCGAAAAGATCGACATCAGCGAGGAGCAGGTGCGTCTTAAGAACCATTGCGAGTATTTTAAGAATGTGCTTGCCGAGCCCGATGAGTCGAAAGGGAAAAAATTATCCTTCATCCTGCAGGAGATCGGCCGCGAGATCAATACCACCGGCGCCAAAGCGTACGATTCAACCATACAACAAAGCGTGGTATTGATGAAGGATGAATTGGAGAAAGCGAAAGAGCAGGTTTTAAACGTTTTGTAAACAAAACGTAAGGCACAAGGAACAAGGCGCAAGGCACAAGGCTTCTCCGCAATCCCGCGGAGAAATCTTGTGCCTTGTTTCTTGTGCCTTGTTCCTTGTTTCCTGTACCTTGTGCCTTTATCTACGATACCTATGTTCCGCATTTTTATATTTTTCCTTTGTAGTATTTGTTTTGCCGCCTGCCAACCCATGAATGCATTTGAAAGCAGCGTGGTGATACCGGGCCAGGAATGGAAAAGCAGTTTTAAGCCTGCCATTAATTTCGACATTACCGATACCGTGTCCTTATATAATGTATACATCGTGCTGCGCCATAAGAATGCCTATGGCTTTAATAATATATGGATCAGGGCCAGTGTTCAGGAACCCCTGGACACCGCTGTAAAAAGCCGGCAATACGATCTCAAGCTGGCCAACGATGATACCGGCTGGCTTGGAAAAGGAATGGACGATATTTTTGAACATCGTATACTCATCCAGGAAAGGACCAGGTTCGTTCGGTCCGGCCAATACCGCTTCACCCTGGAACACATCATGCGCAAAGACCCCTTGCCAGAAGTGATGAACGTGGGATTGAGGATTGAGAAGACACCTGGGACGAATTAGCAAATTAGAAAATGGCGCAATTAGCAAATGAAAAAACTGCTTGCATTTGCTAATTGCGCCATTTTCTAATTTGCTAATTTCATAGTATGAACATGATGCGCAAAAAAGGACTTGAGATCGCCTTTTTGATCTACTGGTTTTTGCTGGTATACATCATTGCCGCACTTATCTGGTGGTTCATTTCGCTCACCAGCCAGAGCAATGCAATGGCAGATTACAAGGCGCAGCATCTGCACTATACATCAACCAATAATTCAGCGCTGCAACAGGAACTGGATAAGATCAGGGAAGAAAAAGAAAGGAACCATACCAAATTCGTGGCAGAGGGCATCACTTTTATGTTCGTGATATTTGTGGGTGCCGTTTTCGTTTACCGGTCTGTGCGCAGGCAGTTGCGCATGCAACAGCAGCAGCAGAATTTTATGATGGCCGTTACACACGAGTTGAAAACGCCCATTGCTGCGGCAAGGCTTAACCTGGAAACGCTTCAGAAGCACCGCCTCGATGAAGGCACACAACAAAAGTTCATAGAAAGAGCGCTGGAGGAAACGCAGCGGCTCCATACACTCACTACTAACATACTTGTTGCTTCACAGCTGGAAGGAGGCGGGTACCAGCGCACGGTAGAAGAGCTGGACCTTTCTCAATTGACCATTTCCTGCATTGAAGATTTCCGGCAGCGTTACAGCGAAAGAAAATGGGACATGGATATTGAGCCCGACATCGCTGTGGAGGGTGATGCCCTGTTGCTGGAGATCATGATCAATAACCTGCTGGAGAATGCATATAAATATTCACCCAAAGGAAAAACGGTATGCATCCGCCTCAAACGGGGAGTAGCCAACGCATTGCTACAGGTGCAGGACGAAGGGCCCGGGATTCCGGATGACGAAAAGAAAAAAGTATTTCAGAAATTTTACCGCATTGGCAACGAAGAAGTGCGAAAGACCAAGGGCACGGGACTGGGCCTGCACCTTTGCCGCAAAATAGCCGCGGATCATCATGCGGACATAAACGTGACAAACAATATACCTTCGGGAAGTATTTTTACAATTACGTTTCACCGAATCAATCTGTCATGACGGAGAAAAACAAAGCATCCATCCTGTTGGTGGAAGACGAAGAAAACCTGCACGAAGCATTGAAGCTGAACCTGGAACTGGAAGGTTATGGCGTTTCTTCTGCCATGGACGGTACAGAGGCATTGCGCGCTATTGAACAGGAATATTTTGACCTGATCATCCTGGATGTAATGCTGCCCGAAGTGGATGGCATTACCGTTACCGAAACCATTCGCGTTCAAAACAACCAGGTTCCCATCCTTATTTTAAGTGCAAAGAATACCAGCGCTGATCGTGTGCTGGGATTAAAGAAGGGTGCCGACGATTATCTCACCAAGCCTTTTAACCTGGAAGAGCTTTTGCTGAGGGTGCAGAAGCTGATCGAGAAAAATAAAAAGCTGCTCGATAAAGATTCCATAGGCGATACTTATACGTTCGGAAAAAATACCGTGGACTTCAATGCCCAGGAAGCTACCATCAAAAACGGTGAGCGTGTACAGCTCAGTAAAAAAGAGGCCATGTTGCTGAAGCTGCTTATCGAGAACAGGAATGAAGTGGTGCCCCGCGAAAAAATTCTTCAGACCGTTTGGGGATACAATGTTTATCCAACTACAAGGACTATCGATAACTTCATTCTCAACTTCCGCAAATATTTCGAAGAAGACAGCAGGAACCCAAGATATTTTCATTCAGTGAGAGGAGTTGGGTATAAGTATACAGAGTAAGTAGCAGTTGCCTTTTTCTTTGTTATTTGATATTTGTCAATTGTTATCTCCTTTTTTCCCATTTCCTTTATGGAGGCTTTAACCGCCAAACATGAACCCTTCCATACTTAAAGAACTTCAGCAATTGGTTGCTGAGAACGTGATATCTGAAGAAGCTGCCGGCCGCATCCGGGAATATTATCAATCCAAAGCAGCTACTCCATCCAATCGATTTGCCATTGTGCTGGGTATTTTAGGCTCTCTGTTAGTTGGATTGGGCATTGTGCTGGTAGTGGCGCATAACTGGGATGATATGGGCCGGCTTCCTAAAACCATATTTGCTTTTCTGCCGCTGCTGTTAGGACAGGCACTTTGCACATATACTTTAATTAAACGTAAAGACAATTTTACCTGGCGCGAAAGCAGTGCGCTGATACTTTTTTTTGGAGTAGGGGCCAGCATTGCGCTTGTAAGCCAGGTATATCATCTCGGCGGATCACTGTCTGATTTCCTGCTTACCTGGCTATTGCTGGTGGTTGCATTGATCTATGTTCTTCCATCATACATAACAGGCCTGCTGTACATCGGGGGCGTAACCTGGTATGCATGTATAGTAGGGTATGGTTTTGACGATGCCGGACGGGTTCCCTGGTTGTACATTCCTCTTTTACTGTTTGCTTTACCCGCTTACCTGCAGTTACTGCGCAGGAAAAACGGCAGCGACCTGCTGCCTTTATACAATTGGTTTTTAGTGGCTTCCTTTGCCTGTGTGCTGGGTGGTTTTGCCAGATATGACGTGAGCGTTTCTATAATTCTTTCGGGATACATCAGTTTGTTC
>JBAVMD010000482.1:0-2096 GCA_049689695.1 Chitinophagaceae bacterium
GTTACCGGCTTAATTAGTTGTTAGCTTCTATGGCTGAGCAACGAATAAAAAATGTAAACTGTTTAATGACAGTTTGCATTTTTTATTTAAACGTGTTGTAATAATTTACTTATTTCCTTTTTCGTAACACACTTCATACTGCTTGCCGTCACCAGCGCTTACTTTCAGCATATATAAGCGGTCTTTCCATCCCTTATCGCCATGATTTACTTTGTCGAACCTGAAAGGCACTTGCTCTGCATTCCGGTCGCCATGTTTTTTGAAGGTGAGCTGGTTTCCCTTGACGGAGTAACTGCCATCGCCTTTCCACGAAGATGTTTTTAATTCGATGAGATCATAATACTCCCGCGAAGTTTTTGATGTGGAAGTATATGCGCCTATAAACTGGTAATTGCCATTGGCGCCAAAAGTATATTCTGTTAGGGCACCGCTGCCCATGGCCATCCATGAGCCCACTATGCGTTTTGAAACATCTTCTTCATTTTTTACAGCCGGCTGGTCCTTTACCGTGAAGCTGTTGAAGAACCTTCTCCAATACTCATACTGGTTATTGCACACACAGGCAAGCAGGCGGTTGTGCCGCGCAGCTACAATAGCTACCTGTTTGCCGAAGCCGATGACCCAGACCGCTCCGTCTTCATAATCGTAATAAAAACCATCCGGCCGCATCTTGTGCATGGGAGCTTCCATCATGCAATACTCCAGCCCTTGCAGTGTATAACCTTTTGAAAGATCGTGATGCTTTTCTCCCGTGAAGCGGTATTGCCAGCCAGGATACATCTGGGCGAAAACGCTTCTTGTATCGGCTTCAAGATTGCCCGAAGAGGGCTGGGGAGTAAGAATGGTAATGAGGCAACCCTGTCCGGGGTTTTGCGATTGGGCCAGCGAGATATAATCTTTCGTTTTATAATTACCCCATTTTTCAGGGACTACAAAGCTGTAAATGTTCCAGTCGAAAGAACCTGCAGTTGTAGTTTGTCCAGTGGTATTATCTCTTTGCGCCGCAGCCGGTATGGCCATAACAAGTGTTATCAGCAGGAGAAAGTATTTCTGTTTCATCACAAAAGGTTTTCGTTCAATTCAGTTTAAAAACCTGGCATGGTATTGTATAATTCCTGGCGGTAGAACAAATGAGTTAGCGGCTAAATCCGAAGCATGAATCTGGTCCCTGGCGTTCTTGTAAATTACTCATTAATGATCGAATCCATTTTGAAAATCTCTGCGGGTTGTTGAAAAGAGAAAGAGCGGGTGCCTGTTTTTTACATCAGGTTACCCCGTTGAGCCTGCTGTTTTTTGGATGAAAGTGCTGAAGCTGCGAAAAAATAACTAAATTGATATACAGGCAACCTCCACACAGTATTTTATATCTTAATGCTATGCCACTGAAATCAGTCTTCAGCCTGCTTGCTTTTTTATTACTGATTGCATGTAATAAAAAATTAGAGCAGCCAACAACGGTTAAGGAACTAACTGCGCCACCATCTTTGACCGCATTTAAGCTTCCTCCCGGCGGTTCAACCTCCATTATTGATTTTGAAAACGGCAGAAGACTGGAGACTTACAAAAAAGACACTTCGTATTATGTGGAAGGGGATATCATTTTAGTGCCGGCGCAGATCGAACAGCTTAAAAAGATTAATTCTTTAAATACCCGCTCAGTAATTAATAGTTATGTAAACCAGTGGAAGGATGGAGTGGTGCCCTATGTGATCAATGGCGCCTTTTCGATGAATGACCGGAATACCATTTTAAATGCTGTGTACAACTGGGAAACCAATACAACCATTAACCTGGTTGAGCGCACACCGGAGAATGCCGCGAAATATCCGGACTTTGTTGAGATTGTTCCTGCCTGGGGCAATGCGGCCAACATAGGAAAGATCGGGGGTCACCAATACATTCAACTATTGGTAGACCCGGTGTATGGAGTTCACCTTACATCCGTAACGCATGAGATCGGTCATGTGCTTGGCTTTTTTCACGAGCAATCCCGCGCAGACCGCAATAATTTCATCACCATAAACTGGAGCAATATTCAACCTTCGGCACAGCACAATTTTTTAACCTGGGACCAACAGGGTTTACAAGGTTTAGAC
>JBAVMD010000483.1:0-4385 GCA_049689695.1 Chitinophagaceae bacterium
ATTTATATGTATATGTTAGTAATGAGACGCCAAATATAGACGTGTTCTTTGATAATTTACAGGTGACGCACTTCAAAGGAGCTTTGATAGAAGAAACGCATTATTATCCTTTTGGATTAACAATGTATGCAATTTCTTCGAAAGTAAATCAAGCACAAGGAATTGCTAACAACAGATACTATAACAGTATTGAGCTTACTGTGGAGTTAGGACTTAATCAGTACGATGCCTTTTACCGAACTTTTGATCCCCAAATCGGCCGATTTATGCAAATTGATCCAAAAGTGGAGGGTGCAGATGCATGGTCTGTGTATACGGCAATGCTAAATAATCCAATATTGTATGCAGATCCTCTGGGTGACTCTAGTGTTCCGTGGCCATTTCGAGTCTCTGAAAAGTCGTCGAATAATATATTTGCACCCTTAATGTATCAAGGTTATGCGTCCATACGGGGGGCAAATGCACGTAAGTTTTATAATGCTGAAGTCGCAAAACTTGCCGTTGATGATAAAACAGGGAGAGTGAATGTAAAGGAAGTAACACGCACAAAAACTCCTGAACCGTTTCAATCTGCAGTTGAACAAGTGCGCCCGATAGAAGGAGAGCGAACAAAGGTTCAGGATCCTAATTTCAAAGGTAATAATGCTAAAACTAATGCGGAGTTTAACGAGGCTGCAAAAACTACTGGTGTTCTAGGAAAAATATTCATCGTCGCCGGGGTTGCACAGAGTACAGCCACTATCGCCACTTCTGATAACCCAGTAAAAGAGTCTGTGACTGAAGGCGCTGGATGGGCTGGAGCTCTTTATGGTGGAAGTCAAGGGGCTACAATAGGTGCAGCAGCTGGTGGACCTTTTGGTTCTGCTGTCGGTGGTTTTATTGGCAGCGCAGTAGGGTTCTTTATGGGTAAAAGAGCTGCTGAGGAAATGATCAGCGGTCAAGTTATTGAGAAAAATATAAAGAATAATAGAGCGATAATTCCAAACTGGGGCACAAGGCCTACTGGAGGTCTTTAAGTCTCTCTATATTTGTAACAATAATTGTTACTGTTATGACGGACGCATTAAACTCATATGATTCCTATGTTGTAAGAAGTATTCTTGCAAATAATGAATTTAATATTTCAGAAGTGAGGGATCTCTTGAGCTTAAAAACACGTTACTTCGTGCAAGAAGAGTATGCTGAAATCGAAAGAATGGTTTTAAATAAAGACATTGAAGCTATCAAATCACTTCCCGACAATAAAGCCGAATTTGGAGAATATCTAGATATAGTGTTTTTCAGAGATCAAGAAAATAAACAATATATTGCTACCGTATATGATAGCATTGAGTTAACCCAAGATCCACAGATTATTAAACTTTATGGATTGTAACTGCTCCGTGAATTTTATATCTTCTGTATAGTTAATCAAGGAATATAGGTCTCTCTCTGCAGTCGTCGGGAAAGTGCCGCGCCGAGCCAGCGCAGGAATAAGCATGTTGTTTCACTCACGTCACTTTGTGGCATGCTTATTCCTGCACTCCCCTTCGGATGCTTCGCAGCTCGTCACGCGCTTTGCAACTCCTTCCTGCTTCGTTCGGAACTCATCATCAAATAACAATGGTAACCTCAGCAGTAATACCGCAGATTATAGTTAGGTCTGTTGTAGGTAAAAATACAACAGATGGGAAAGTGAAAACTCTTATACATAATGGTGTTAAATATGTTTCAAGATCTTTCTCGTCAGGAGGCGCTCCTACTATAGAAATTTGGAGGGAAGGACAGCTTCTTCAAAAATACAGAACGATAAATTGAAAGAACTTATATGACTGAGTATGCATTATATAATAATAAAAAATTTCCAGAATTCGTATTTAGTCGTAAGGATATTTCTTATTTATTTATAGAATTTGACACAATCTTCGAGGTGAAATTTTTGAGTAGACTAGAGCAATTTCTGGAGAAATATAATATACTAAAAATAATTGCGGAAAATATCGAACCGAAATTGTATCATTTTATAGAAGAAATTGAGACAAATAATTTTATTGAATCTTTTAAAGCCTCCACCTGCACCGAGCAATCTCAATCCTATATTAAAACTCTTGCTAGTTTTTATATGTTGACAGAGCAAGGATTAATATATGCAAAGGATAGAACTAATCTCTTCTGCGTCGTTCTCGACAGGAGATTTTGGATAGCCACGGTAGCTGTGTCAAACCCCGCAGATTTACATTATTTCTCAGAGTTTAGTATTGGTAATGTACTTGATTATTTATCTATGAGTTTTAAAAATGATGTATTAACAGATGCTTTTAAAAATACATTATTAGAGAGTTGGCAATGATTATTGAAAATTTGATAGGAAATCGGTCTCGCTCATCGTTCGTCGGCAGGCAAATCATATCCCCTCAAAAAGATAAAAATAATATGGAACACAAGAGGGATGAAAAGAAAAGCAAGCAGGAGAATGCAAAAAAAAGATTTAAATAATATAACTAATAAATGAAAAAAAATAAAATAAAGCCCGTGCAGGGAAATGGAATATGAGTTTATTCATCGCGTGTATTAAGTATATTTATACCTGCAAGTGACCTACACCGAATACAAACCCGCTTCTCAATTATCCCACTGCGTGGAAAAAATATGGTATTGCCGGGCTGAGAACATGCATGCGGTTAATTTGACCATTCCCTTATTACACCATGAACTGATATTTAATTTTTGCGATGAATATTCAGTTCAGAAAGTGAATGGCGGAGACGAGATCAGTTTGCCCGTTGCATGGATAAACGGACTTCAGTCGCAAGCATATTATTCGTACAGCAGCGGACGGCATGAAATGCTGGGCGTGCTATTCAAGCCCTATGGACTAAAGGCTTTTTTAAAAGATCCCTGTCATTTGCTTACCGATTCTTTTTTAGACGCAAACTTAATTTTCGGTAATTGTTTTCAATACCTGGTTGAAGAAATACAGGAAACCGGTGAGGTATGCCAAAAAGTAGCCCTGGTTGAGAATTTTTTAACCAGGCGGCTTGCAGATACTCCTCCTCCCGGTTATTTATTATATTCGGTTCAACAACTTCCCAACCTATTCGGTACAAAGGGTTTTGTAAATGAACTGTGTAAAGACATCTCTATTTCGAATAAATCATTGATCACATCTTTTACAAAACATATTGGCATTAACCCGGTCAAATTTTCGCATTTACAGGTGATCAATAACGCTGTACAACTACTGTCGGAATATCCACGACAATCACTCACTTCGCTTGGGTACACGCTAAAGTTTTATGACCAGGCCCATTTTATCAGGCTATTCAAATCAGTAACCTCATTAACGCCTTCAGAATATTCCGCTTATGTTATCAACAGGAAAACGGAACCCGGATCGCATAATTTCATCAGTGTTCAGGGTTAATTCTATACAATTTTATTAGGTTAAATATCGGTCACTTTGTATGAAATGAATTTCATGAGTAAGATCGTAAGTGCAATATCGCTGATCGCCTGTTGCTTATCGGGCCTTGCGTTTTTTAAGATATCTTCAGAAACCCCAAACGACAATCATACAATGAAAAAAGTAACCGGTATAGGCGGCATCTTTTTTAAATGCAAAGACCCGAATAAAATCAAGGCATGGTATAAAGAACATCTGGGTCTGGATACCGATGAGTATGGCACAAACTTCGAGTGGCGACAGGCAGATGATAGCCTGAAAAAAGGCTTCACCCAATGGAGCCCCTTTTCAGAGAACACTAAATACTTTGAGCCTTCCGGCAAAGACTTCATGATCAACTACCGCGTGGAAAATTTAGAACGCCTCGTTGAAGAACTTAAGAAGGAAGGCGTTACGATAGTTGATAAGATAGAAGTGGTCGAATATGGCAAATTCGTTCATATACTTGATGTTGAAGGCAATAAAATAGAATTATGGGAACCCAACGATATCGAGTACAACAAAATTGTAACAGGCAGAACAAAGTGATCAAAGTATTTTTGATATGCGCAGGTTGTATGTTCTGCCGGCAGAAACTACCTGCATTATATATGTACCTGAGGTTCTCAGCATAGCAGTTGAAATTTTCAACCTGCTTGTTTGCCTGCCGATGGTTTGCCGGTAAATGAGATTGCCGGTGATTGTTAGCACGCTCACTTCTTCTACAAACAGGTCAGGCAATAAAATAACACAATCGTTACCGGATACGCCGGGTAAAATTTTCGGTTGAAACGTATTGCTATTGATCATTGCAGGCAATACATCGCTCGAAGTATACCTGTTGTCAGCATGCCTGAACACCACGCAGTAAAAAGATCTCCCTTGTATTGGCGAATGATCTGTGTAAGCGTAAGTATTTGCGGACCGTACATTTTTTGATTCAATAGAATCTATATTCTGAAAG